>NZ_JAKSYR010000111.1:0-339 GCF_022829705.1 Methylobacterium sp. E-025 | reverse complement strand
TGCAGAGGCGGCGGGACGAAGCTCGGAAATCCTTGGGAAGGAACGAGAAAATGATGAAGACCTGGCTTGCCGCAGGTGCTGTCGCCAGTAACATCGGAATGAACAGCAGCGGTCAGGCGACGCCGTCCACGCCGCCCGGCTAAAAGCTCGCTCTCGCCTAAAGCCCGCCTCCGAAAGCCGTGTACTCGATGGCCTCGTTCACCACCGGCTGCTGCGACGCGCGCAACAGACCTGACGTCCTAGTCCACGCCCAGAGCCACTTCTGTACGACCCCCCTGAAGGACGTGAACAGCAGTATCTTCGACGTGATGTCGCGTCCACTGGTATCGCGTGGCGACA
>NZ_JAKSYR010000109.1:0-154364 GCF_022829705.1 Methylobacterium sp. E-025 | reverse complement strand
CCTTCGACAACAAGCGCCCGTGCCTCGTGCGCTGAGGGCGACGGACGCTTCAGATCCCTCCCCCTCTGCGGGGAAGGGTGGCCCCTGCGTCGGCAGGGGTCGGGAGAGGGGAGCGCCGTATCCGGCACCGGCGCTCCCCTCTCCCGACCCGCTTCGCGGGCCACCCTCTCCCGCAGAGGGGAGAGGGAGGCGCGTGATCCGGACGACGCTCGACCTCTCAGATCGATTCCACGAAGGAGCACATCCGATGGACATCCTCTCCAACCGCTTCAAGGCGGCGCTCGGCCAGGGCCGGCAGCAGATCGGCCTGTGGTGCAGCCTCGCCAGCCCGATCTCCACCGAGGTCGTAGCCGGCTCCGGCTTCGACTGGCTGCTCCTCGACATGGAGCATTCGGCCAACGACCTGCGGGACGTCTACAGTCAGGTCCAGGCGATGATGGAGAGCCCGGCCCACGCCATGGTGCGGGTGCCGAGCGACGAGGCGATCACCATCAAGCGCATCCTCGACACCGGGGTGCAGTCGCTGATGATCCCCAACATCGACGACGCCGACCAGGCCCGCCGCGCGGTGGCCGCGACCCGCTACGCCCCGCGCGGCGTGCGCGGCTTCTCGCAGGCGCCGCGCGCCGCCCGCTTCGGCCGCATCCCCGACTACCACGCCCGCTGCGAGGCCGAGATCTTCGTGGCCGTGCAGATCGAGTCGCGGCGGGCGCTCGACAACCTCGACGAGATCGCCGGCGTGGAGGGCGTCGACGGCGTCTTCGTCGGCCCCGGCGACCTCTCGACCAGCCTCGGCTACCTCGGGCAGCAGAACCATCCGGACGTGGTGGCGATCATCGAGGAGACCGTGGCCCGCATCGGGAAGGCCGGGAAGCATGCCGGCATCCTCACCGCCAACGAGGAACTGGCCCACCGCTACATCGCCGCCGGCACCCGCTTCACCGCGGTCGGCTCCGACATGGGCCTGCTCGCGCGGCAGTCCGAGGCGCTCGCCGCCCGCTTCAGGGGCTGAGCCAGGATCGACCCTCCCCCTCCGCGGGGGAGGGCGGATGCGCCATTCCGGGAGACACCACCATGAACATCGGATTCATCGGCCTCGGCATCATGGGCGCGCCCATGGCCGGGCACCTGATCGCCGCCGGGCACAGCCTGTTCCTGAAGAGCCGCCGGGCGGTGCCCGAGGCCCTGGTCGCCGCCGGCGGCACGCCCTGCGCCACCGCCGCCGAGGTCGCCGAGCGCGCCGACGTCGTCATCCTGATGCTGCCGGACACCCCCGACGTCGAGACGGTGCTGTTCGGCGCGGACGGCGTCGCGGCGGGCCTGAGGCCCGGCACGACCGTGATCGACATGAGCTCGATCTCGCCGATCGCGACGAAGGACTTCGCCGCCCGCATCAGGGAGCGCGGCGGCGCCTATCTCGACGCGCCGGTCTCCGGCGGCGAGGTCGGGGCGAAGAACGCCGCCCTCTCGATCATGGTCGGCGGCGACGAGGCCGATTTCGGGCGCGCACAACCGCTGTTCGCGGCCATGGGGAAGACCGTGACCCATGTCGGCCCGGTCGGATCGGGCCAGGTGGCGAAGGTCGCCAACCAGATCATCGTCGCGCTCACCATCGAGGCGGTGGCCGAGGGCCTGCTGTTCGCCTCGAAGGCCGGCGCCGACCCGGCCAAGGTCCGCGAGGCGATCACCGGGGGCCTGGCCACCTCGCGCATCCTCGAGCTGCACGGCAAGCGCATGATCGACCGCACCTTCGATCCGGGCTTCCGCATCGGGCTGCACCAGAAGGACCTGAACCTGGCGCTGGAGGGCGCCCGGGCGCTCGGGCTCAGCCTGCCGGCCACGGCGCTGGCGCAGCAGCTGTTCTCGGCCTGCGTCGCCAACGGCGGGGCGGCCTGGGACCATTCGGCGATGGTCCGCGCGCTGGAGATCATGGCGAACCACGAGGTCGGCGCCGCTTGACCCAGGCTCGATCGATCGATGCCGCGATGGTATCGATCGATCCATCGTTTGGATTGGAAGGTATCGACCGGGCGGACTAATCTGGAAACCTCAAGGAAACCGACCGCGACGGGCACGCATCCGTCGGGCGATCCCGAGGAGGAAACCATGTCGCTGGCGATTCCGGTGCAGAGCGCGACGCGCATGCGCGTGCGCTACCTGATCCTCCTCGTGCTGTTCGCGGTCACGGTGCTGAACTACGCCGACCGCGCGATCATCTCGATCGCGGGCGTGCCGATCGCGCAGGAATTCGGCATCACGCCCGTGCAGATGGGCTACATCCTCTCCGCCTTCAGCTGGTCCTACGTCGCGGCCCAGCTGCCCGGCGGCTGGCTGCTCGACCGCTACGGCACCAAGTGGATCTATGCCGGCGGCGTGTTCTTCTGGTCGTTCTTCACCTTCGTCCAGGGCTGGGCCGGCTTCCTCGGCGCGGGCTCCGCGGTGGCGGTGTTCTTCCTGATGCGGATGCTGGTGGGCATCGCCGAGGCGCCGTCCTTCCCCGGCAACGCCCGCCTCGTCACCGCCTGGTTCCCGGCGGCCGAGCGCGGCAAGGCCTCGGCCGTGTTCAACGCGGCCCAATACTTCGCGCCGGTGCTGTTCGCGCCGCTCACCGCCTGGGTGACCCAGAGCTTCGGCTGGCGCTACGCGTTCTTCAGCATGGGCCTGATCGGCCTGGCGATGGTGCTGCTCTGGGTCTGGCTGATCCACGACCCCAAGGACCATCCGAGCGTCACCTCGGGCGAGCTCGACGAGATCGCCCGGGGCGGCGCGCTGGTGCAGGTCGGCGCCGCGCCGTCGGGCGCGACCATGTCGACAGCGCGCGACGCGAAGCCGGTGCGGGCGGGCGCCGCCCCCGCCGCCGGCACCTGGGGAACGATCAAGCAGCTCCTCGGCAACCGGATGCTGCTCGGCATCTACGTGGCGCAGCACTGCATCAACGCGATGACCTACTTCTTCCTGACGTGGTTTCCGATCTACCTCGTCAAGCAGCGCGGCATGTCCGTGCTCCAGGCCGGCTTCACCGCCTCGCTCCCGGCCTTGTGCGGCTTCGTCGGCGGCATCCTCGGCGGCGTGATCTCCGACGCGCTCCTGCGCCGGACCGGCTCGCTCAACATCGCCCGCAAGCTGCCGATCATCGCCGGCATGCTGCTGTCGATGGTGATCATCGCCTGCAACTACGTCGACTCGCATGCCCTGGTGATCGGCCTGATGGCGGCGGCCTTCTTCGGCAAGGGCCTCGGGGCGCTCGGCTGGGCGGTGGTGTCCGACACCTCGCCCAAGGAGGCGGCGGGCCTGAGCGGCGCGCTGTTCAACATGTTCGGCAACACCGCCGGCATCACCACGCCGATCATCATCGGCTATCTCGTCCAGTCCTCGGGCTCGTTCGACACGGCGTTGGTCTTCGTCGGGATCAACGCGCTCGTGGCGATGAGCGCCTATCTCCTCCTCGTCGGCGACATCCGGCGGGTGGAGCTGCGCCGCGCCTGACCGACCGCCGACCGCCAGGGAGCATGCGATGCCAGACGCCGTGATCGAAGCCCCGCCGGTGCCGCCGGCCGGGCCCGCCCTGGGCGACGCCCCCCGCACCATCCGCCTGCACGCGAGCGACAACGTCGCCATCGTCGTCAACGCCTTCGGGCTGCCGGCCGGCACGGTGTTCCCGGACGGGCTGACCCTCGTCGAGTTCGTGCCGCAGGGCCACAAGGTGGCGCTCGCCGCGATCCCCGAGGGCGGCGAGGTCCGGCGCTACGGCGAGGTCGTCGGCATCGCGACGCAGGATATCCCGCGCGGCGCCTGGGTCGAGGAATCGCGCGTGGCCACCCCGACCGCCCCCGCCCTCGACGCGCTGGAGATGGCGACCCGCGTGCCGGCGCCCCTGCCGCCGCTGACCGGCTGCACCTTCGAGGGGTTCCGCAACCCGGACGGCTCGGTCGGCACCAAGAATATCCTCGCGATCTCGATCAGCGTGCAATGCGTCGCCGGCACCCTCGACGTGGCGATCCGGCGGATCAAGGCGGAGCTGCTGCCGCGCTTCCCCAACGTCGACGACGTGGTCGGGCTGACCCACGCCTACGGCTGCGGCGTCGCGATCAACGCGCCGCAGGCGGTGATCCCGATCCGCACCCTCCAGAGCCTCGCCCGCAACCCGAATTTCGGCGGCGAGGTGATGGTGGTGGGCCTCGGCTGCGAGAAGCTCGTCTCCGAGCGCCTGCTGCCGGACGGCGACGACGCGCAGGACGGCGGCGTCGTGCGGATGCAGGACGAGCGCCACCAGGGCTTTTCCATGATGCTCGACAGCATCATGGCGATGGCCGAGGCGCGGCTCGCGATCCTGAACCGGCGCCGGCGCGAGACCTGCCCGGCCTCCGACCTCGTGGTCGGCCTGCAATGCGGCGGCAGCGACGCGTTCTCCGGCGTCACCGCCAACCCGGCGCTCGGGTACTGCGCCGACCTGATCGTCGCCGCCGGCGGCACGGTCCTGTTCTCGGAGGTCACCGAGGTCCGCGACGCGATCCACCTGCTGACGCCGCGCGCAAAGACGCCGGCGGTGGCCGAGGCTTTGGTGCGCGAGATGGCGTGGTACGACGACTACCTCGCCAAGGGCGAGGCCGACCGGCGCGCCAACCCGTCCCCCGGCAACAAGAAGGGCGGGCTGAACAACATCGTCGAGAAGGCGCTCGGGTCGGTCGCCAAATCCGGCACCTCGGCGATCTCCGGCGTGCTCGCCCCGGGCGAGCGGGTCCGCGAGAAGGGCCTGATCTTCGCGGCGACGCCGGCGAGCGACTTCGTCTGCGGCACGCTGCAGCTCGCCTCCGGGATCACCCTCCAGGTGTTCTCGACGGGCCGCGGCACGCCCTACGGCCTCGCGCAATGCCCCGTGATCAAGGTCGCGACCCGCACCGAGCTCAGCCAGCGCTGGTCCGACTTGATCGACCTCGACGCCGGCCGCATCGCCACCGGCCACGCGACGATCGAGGAGGTCGGCCGCGAGCTGTTCCAGCTCATCCTCGACGTCGCGAGCGGGCGCAAGACGCCGTGGTCCGACCGCTGGGGCCTGTTCAACGACCTGACGCTGTTCAACCCGGCGCCGATCACCTGAGGGTTCCGACGCCACGGAAGGAGCGGACACGCCGCACGCCATGCGCCGTGCCCGCCGGGGACCGAGCGACGGACAGGCCGGGACGACACCGGCCGGGAGGACACGATGGGCGCACTCGATCGCCGGACCCTGCTGGCGCTGGCGGGCGCCGCCGCCACGACGGCGTGGGCCGGGCCTGCGCAGGCCGCCTTCGAGCCGTCCGAGCGCCTGCCCGACCCGGCGATCGAGATCCTCGACCCGTCGTTCGCCCGGTACCGGATCTTCTCGGCGACGGTGGAGCGGATCGCCACGGGCTTTCGTTGGGCGGAAGGGCCGGTCTGGCTCGGCGACATGCGCTGCCTGCTGTTCAGCGACGTGGTCAATGACGCGATCATGCGGTGGGACGAGGCGACGGGCACGACGAGCGTGTTCCGCAAGCCCTCGAACTACGCCAACGGCAACGCCCGCGACCGCCAGGGCCGCCTCGTCACCTGCGAGCACAAATCCCGCCGGGTGACCCGCACCGAGCACGACGGCACGATCACCACCCTGTTCAGCGGGTTCGACGGCAAGCCCGCCAACGCCCCGAACGACGTCGTCTGCCGCTCCGACGGCGCGATCTGGTTCACCGACCCGGCCTTCGGCCCCAACCCCTACGAGGCAATGGCCCAGCCGGAACGGCCGGGCCAGGTCTTCCGCCTCGATCCGCGGACCGGCGAGGCGAGGGTCGTCGTCGCCGACATCGCGGGCCCGAACGGGCTGTGCTTCTCGCCCGACGAGACCAAGCTCTACGTCATCGAATCCCGCGCCCAGCCGAACCGGGTGATCCGGGTCTACGACGTGGTCGGGGACGGCAGCGCGCTCGCCGACGGCCGGGTGCTGTTCGATTGCGGCAGGGGCACCGCGGACGGGTTCCGGGCGGATGCCGACGGCAACCTCTGGTGCGGCTGGGGCATGGGCGCCGATCTCGACGGCGTCCTGGTGATCTCGCCCGAGGGCAGGGCGATCGGCCGGATCCGCCTGCCGGAGCGCTGCGCCAACCTGTGCTTCGGCGGCGCCGACGGCAACCGCCTGTTCATGGCCTCGACCAAGTCGATCTACGCGCTCTCCGTCAACACCCGGGGTGCGGTGCGGTAGGGCCGCCCTACACCAGCTCGAGGATCGCGAGCCGGTCCGTCACGCCGAGGGTCAGCGTCCGGGCCGGGCCGAGCGTTTCCACGCCGACCGAGCCGTCGTCGGCGAAGCGGTGCAGCCGCGCCGCCTTCGGGACGCCCGAGAGGGTGAGGGTCACGCCCTGCGCCGGCGCGTCGGGCCGTGCCCGGCGTTGCACCCGGTCCCAGCCGTCGATCCCGAGCCAGAGCGGCACGAGGACGGCGCCGTCGCCGCGCAGGAAGCGGATCGCCTGGAGGTCGCGCGGGGTCGCGTCGAGGGCCACGTCGAGGGCGGGGCCGGCCAAGGCCGGGCCGGCCCGGAACAGGCGCATCAGGTTGGCGACCGCGGAAAAGGTCGGCGTGGCTGAGCCGTCGAAGCGCAAGAGGCCGAACCGGCCTTCCGGGTCGCCCTCGCCTCGGTCGACCGAGGCGGCCAGCTCGTAGAGGTAGGTGCGGCGGATGCCCTGGAGGAAGCTCCACAGCAGCAGGCGGGGCGTGTAGCGCGCCCGCACGGCCTCCGAGACCGGGAAGTGGAAGCTCCGGGTGGCGAGCGCGGTGTGGTAGCCGTTCTCGGTGGCGAGCAGCGGCGCGCGGCCGAAGATGGGCTGAGCGGCGGCGACGAAGCGGCGCAGGTCGCCGTTGCCGGCGTTCTCCGGGTGCTCCATGCCGGGGTAGGGGTGGATGTTGCCGTAGTCGACGGCGTTGGCCAGGGACTCCGCCGCCGCGACGTTGGCCTGGACGTAGCTCGGCCCGGCGACCTTCACCGCGCCGCCGGCGTTGCGTGCCGCCCGGTAGAGCGCGCGCTGGTGCTCGGCCGAGGCCTGCGGGCGGCCGGCGCCGGCGGCGATGTTGGGCTCGTTGCTGCCCTCGGCGATCGCGAGCCCGCCCGCGCTCCAGGCGGCGATGTCGGGCAGGCGCCGGGGCGGCACCAGCGGCCCGACGTCGAGCCCGTCGTAGAAGACGAGGCTGAACCGGTAGCCGGCCCGCGCCAGCTCGGCGATCCGCCGGAACTGCGGCGGCGGCCCCGATGGCGGCTCGCCCGCCGGCAGGACGATGTCGTCGCGCAGGTGCCGGATCCCGAGGGCGTCGAGCGCCGCCGCGCAGCGCGCGAACCGGTCGACGTACGGGGTCCCGTCGTGCCCGAAATGGGTGTTGATGCCGACGGACTGCGCGAAGTCCTCGCTCGGATACGACGGCAGCGGGCCGGCCAGGGCCGGGCGTGCCGCCAGCGCCGACGCGCCCGCCGCCAGCACGATGCGGCGGGTCGGTCCATGGGGCCTCATCGATCGCACCTCCTCTAAGGCGTCGCGGCCGCGGGCACCGCCTCGGCGCGCGGCGCGGCGGCGGCGACCAGGGCGGCCTTGCGGTTCAGGATCAGCGCGACGCTCCGGCGCAGCGGCGCGCGCAGGAACAGCAGCGCCAGGATCCCGTAGACCAGGATGCCGAGGCCGATCGCGGCCGCGAGGCCGGCGTGGTCGCCGAGCCGCGCGTAGAGGCGATCCTGCGCCAGGAACACGGTGGCGCCCATCGCGAGCGAGCAGGCGAGGATCGGCGCCAGCGAGGCGGCGACCGCCAAGGTGCCGACCGGCACGAACCGGCCGGCGGCCCGCACCACCACGGGCGAGAACAGGTAGGCGCGCAGCACGTGCCCGACGACGAGGGCCGACAGGCCGAACGGCGCCGTCACCAACGAGGCCAGGATCGTGATCGTGAACTGCGCGGCCGACAGGACCAGCGCGGTGCCGGTCCGGTCGGAGGCGGTGAAGATCATCCACAGCATCGAGGTCGCGACGAATTCCGGGCCGAGCAGCGCCAGGATGCGCAGCACCGGCACCGCGTCGCGCCACTGCTCGCCGAAGAGCAGCGGCACGAGGTGCGGCGCCACCACGGCCATGCCGACGAAGGCCGGCAGCGCCAGCACCGCCGACATCGCGACGAAGCCGTCGAAGGCCGCGGCCAGGTCGCGCGGCCGGTCCTGCAGCCGGGCGTAGGTCGGCAGCGCGACCGCCGCGAGCGGGATCACCGCGACCTGGCTGATCAGGTCGATGCAGCGCCAGGCCATGCGCAGCAGGCCGATATCGGCGGTGGAGAGGAAGTAGGCGGCGACCACCTCCTGGCTGCGGATGCTGAGCGTCAGGAGGAGCTGGGTCGAGAACACCCGGGAGCCGAAGGCGAGCTGGCGGCGGGCATGGGCGCGCACGAAGCGCCATCCGGGAAGCCACGGAAACGCCGCCCAGGTCAGCAGCGTCGTCATGCCGGTGGCGAGCAGCCGCTGGATCACCAGGCTCCAGACCCCGAACCCGTTCAGCGCGAGCGCGATCGCCACCGACCCGCCGATCAGGTTGGCGACGAGGGCCCGGATCGCGAGGCTGCGGAAGCCGAAGAGGCGCTGCAGCCGCGCCTCGTGGATCACGCCCGCGGCCGCGATCACGAAGGTGGCGGCGAGCGCCGCCAGCACCGGCTGCAGCTCGGGGATCCGCAGCATCCACGCGATCGGCCACGACAGCGCGACCAGCGCCAGCCCGTAGAGGCAGCCGGAGGCCAAAGCCACCCAGAAGGCGGTGTCGACGAAGCCGTCGTCGAGCCGGTCGGTCTGCACGACGAGGTCGGGCAGGCCGCCCCGCGTGACGATGAGCAGGATGTCGATGAACACGACCGCCACGGCGACGAGGCCGAACTCGCTCGGGTCGAGCAGGCGCGCCAGCACCAGGAACACCACGAAGCTCAGGACGACGTTGCCGATTGCGCTGACGGCGACCCACCCGGCCGCCCGGACGGAGCGGCCGGCCATATCGTCCCGGGTCGCAGCCGCGTCCGGCGCCGCGGCGGACGGGCCGGGCGGGCTAGGCGCCATGATGGATGCCGTGCGCTGGCGACGGTTCCGGCGCGATGCCGCGGCGCTCGGCGAGAAGCTCGGCGTAGAGGTCGAGATACTTCTCGGCGACGCGCTCGGAGGTTGATTCGCGCAGGACGTGCTGGAACGCGCGCTCGTCCGGCAGGCTGGCGCGGCCGCGGGCCAGCACCGTGCGGATGCGGTCCGCGAGGTCGGGCGCATCGCCGGCGCGAAACAGCCAGTCGGCGTTGTCCTCGCCGATCAGCTCGGGGATGCCGCCGGAATCGGCGCCGATCACCGGCACGCCCATGGCGTAGGCCTCGTAGACCGTGCGCGGCGAGGGCTCGGCCCAGAACGAGGGCACGACGAGGACGTCGACCTCGGTGAGGAAGTCCTTCGGGTCGACCCAGCCGACGAACTCGATCGGCAGCCCTTCGGCCTTCGCCTTGAACCGCTCGATCGAGTCGTCCATCGCCTGGCCCGCGATCAGGCAGCGCCAGCCGCCGGAGGCGGGATTCCCTTCGGTGGCGTGCGCTCGTGAGCCGATCTCGGCCAGCGCGTCGATCAGCGTGCCGACGCCCTTCTCGACGTTGATCCGCCCGAGATAGCCGAAGGTCATCGGCGTGGCGCTCCGGTCGACCCGGCGGCGCGCCTCGGGATCGCCGTCCGGCACCGTACAGGAATAGTAGATCACCCGTCGCCGCTCGGGAGCGAGGTGGCGGAACAGGCCATGGTCGACATGGGTCTGCAGGATCCGGGTGCCGACGCTCGCCACCGCGTCGACCCAGCGGTTGGTCAGCTGCTTGGAGGCGTTCACGACCTTGCAGCCGAGGTGCCAGTGCGTGCACGGCGCGCCGTGCTTGAACATCGCCGCGTTGCCGCAGATCAGGTCGTACTCGCAGACCGTGTGCACGATCGGGATGTCGCGCCGGGCCGCCTCGCGCCAGACCAGCGTCGAGATGTCGAGCAGCGAGTGGGTGTTGACGACGTCCGGCCGGAAGTCGTCGAGCACCCGGCCGAAATCGGCGGCGATCGCGAAGTTCCACTGCTGCTTGAGCTTGGCGGCGTTGCGCGCGAAGCGGCCGTGCTGCGCCCAGTCCTCGAGCCAGAAGTCGTTGTGATGCGCCATGCGGTAGACCGTGACGCCGTTGCGCACGGTCTTGGGCTCGGCCTGCCGCTCGATGCAGGCGGCGGCGACCGTGTGCCCGAGGCCGGCGAGCTCCTCGGCCAGATGCTCGACGGACCGCTCGGCGCCGCCGACGATATGGGGCGGATAGAGCGAGCTAAGGTGCAGGATGCGCATGGCGCCTTGATCCTTGAGGCGTTGATTCTCGAGGCGTTGACCCCTGGGACGTCGATCCTTGGGACGCCGATCCGTGGGCGACGGCGGGCTCACGGGCGAGGAGGCTGCGGTAGAGGTCGAGGTAGCGGGTGGCGACCGCCTGCGGCCGGGTTCCTTCGGCGACCGCGGCGGCGTTGCCGAGGCCGGTCGCGAGGCGGGCGGGGTCGGCGACGATCCGCGCCATCGCGGCGGCCAGCGCCGCCGCGTCGCCGGGCGGCACGAGCCAGGCGGGATCGTCGGTGCCGACCTGCTCGGCGATGCCGCCGACGGCGGTGCCGATCACCGGCACGCCGCGGGCGTAGGCCTCGGCCACCGTGCGCCCGAAGGCCTCGGGCCAGACCGGCGGGACGACGAGGCAGTCGATGCCGTCGAGGAAGGCGTCGGCCGCGACGAACCCGTCGAAGGCGACGGGCAGCCCGGCGGCGAGGCCTTCGTAGCGGTCGAGCCCGTTGACGGCGCGCCCGGCGACGCGCAGCCGCCAGCCGGTGCCGGGCAGGCGGCGGCAGGCCTCGATCAGGGTGTCGACGCCCTTCGACGGCTCGATCCGGCCGATGTAGCCGAATGTGACTTCGCCCGAGGGGAGGGCGCGCGGCGCCGGCGGCGGCCCCGCCTCGATCGGGTTCCAGATCACCTGCCGCAACGCGGCCGGCACGTCGCGGAAGAACCCGGCCGCGAGGTGGCGGGCGAGGATGTCGCTGCCGACACCGACCACGGCGTCGACCGGCCGCTGGCAGAGCCGGTGCAGGAGCGCGTAGGCGCGGCACTTGGCGTGCTGCCGCTCGCAGGCGCGGCCGTGCCGCACCATCGCGCCGTTGCTGCACAGGCTCGTGAAGTCGTGCAGCGTGTGGACGACCGGCACCCCGAGCCGGCGCAGCATCGGCCAGATCCGCGGCGTCAGCTCCGACATCGAGTGCGTGTTCACCACGTCGGGCGAAAAATCCCGCACCGCGGCCTCCATCGCGGCGAGCGTGCGCCCGTCCCACTGCGCGGCGAGCTTGTAGCGCAGGCGGTCGAGCCGCCCGTGCTCGGCCCAGTCGAGGACGTGGAACGGCGTGCCGTGGCCGAGGCGGTAGATCGTCGCCGCGCCCGACCGGTCGGGCGGCTCCGCCCGGCGCGACAGGCAGGCGACGCCGACCTGCGCCCCGAGACCCGCCTGCATCCGCACGAGGGTCTCCACCATCAGCTCCGCCCCCCCGACCTGTTCGGGCTGATACAGCGATGAGAGGTGGAGAATACGCATCTGATCAATCTGACGGTGCTAGATCGACCCTAGTCCGGGGTTATTGCCAGTCGATGAAGCGCATCCTGCTCAACATGCCGAGCCAGTTCGGCGGCAAGCCGTCCGGCGTCGCCCGCGTCGCCTTCGCGCTGATCGGCGAGCTCGTCCGGCGGCCCGACGTCGCCGTGGTGCTGCGCTCGCCCTGGACCCGGGCCGAGCTTCCCGCGGCGTGGCGCGACGCCGTCGCGGTCGTGACGGTGCGCCGCCCGCGCATCGTGGTCCTCGACGTGCTGGCCCAGCTCGTCACCGTTCCGGCCTGCTGCCGGCGGCACGCCATCGACGTGGTGCTGAACATCGACCCCTACGGCGCGGGCGCCGGCGGGCGAGCGCGCATCGTCGTCGTCCACGACCTGTACTTCCGCACGATCCCTCAGAGCACCGGCCCGCGCGAGGCGCTCACCACCGACTGGATCTTCCGGCTGATGCTGGCGCGCAACCACGCCGTCGTCGCCGTCTCGGACGCGACGCGGCGCGACCTGGAGCAGCATTACCCTGCCGTCCGCGGGCGCGTCCGCGTGATCCCCTCGGCTTCCGTGCTCGACCCTGCGGCCCTCGCCGTCGGGGCGCCCGCGGAGGTCGCCGGCCCCTACGTGCTCGCCGTCGGGAACGCCACGCACAACAAGAACTTCGGCCTGCTCGCCGAAGCGGTGGCCTCGATCGCGCACGCCCATCCCGATCTCGCCGTCGTCCATGTCGGCGAGGACCCCGCCGACGCCATCGCCGGGACGCTCCGGCGGCTCGGGGCGGCTTCCCGCGTGGTCCGCCTGTCGCGCATCGACGACCAGAGGCTCGCCGCGCTCTACCGCGGCGCGCTGTGCCTCTGCGTCCCGTCCTTCGCGGAAGGCTTCTGCCTGCCGGTGCTGGAGGCGCAGGCGCTCGGCTGCCCGGTGGTGTGCTCGGACCGCTCCGCGACGCCGGAGGTCGCAGGGGAGGGCGCCCTGACCTTCGATCCCACCGATGCCGGCGCCCTGGCCGCCTGCCTGCGCCGGCTGATCGAAGAGCCGGCCCTGCGCGAGAGCCTGGTCGCGAAGGGCCGGAGCAACCAGGCCCGCTACACCTGGGACGCCACCGCCCGCGGCTACGCCGACCTCCTCGACGCCGTGCTCGCAGGCGCCGACCCGCCGCCGCACCCGCTCTGAGGCCGGCGCGGCCGGCGGCGGGCCGGAACCGCGCGCCGAGCCGCTTCAGCATAGTTAAGATTTACCAAGCGGACGAATTCAGCAATCTTTGCGCTGTCGGCAGGCCTTTGAGCCGTCGATATTTCTAAAAGTGCAAGCATCTCCGCCTATCACCAGCATTGGCCGCGACCATTCAGGTGACTACACCTGTAAGTTGCATCCATACCGGGCTTCGCCTCGGTGCCCCCTTCCTTCGAGGTCTCGAAGATGCGCGTCGCGATCGTCCATGATTGGCTCTACGTCGTCGGCGGTGCCGAGCGCGTCCTGCACGAGATCCTGGCGATCTATCCCGAGGCGGACGTCTTCACGCTGTTCGACTTCCTGAGCCCGGCCGACCGCACCAAGATCGGCGTCGGCGCCACGCGGACGAGCTTCCTGCAGCGGATGCCGCTGGTGCGCACCCGGCACCGCGCCTACCTGCCGCTGATGCCGATCGCCGTCGAGCAGTTCGACCTCTCGGCCTACGACCTCGTGATCTCGAGCAGCTACGCCGTCGCCAAGGGCATCCTGACCGGGCCGAGCCAGGTCCACGTGTCCTACATCCATTCGCCGATGCGCTACGCCTGGGACATGCAGCACAGCTACCTGCGCGAGAGCGGGTACGAGCACGGCGTCAAGAGCATGGTCGCCCGCATGATCCTGCACCGGATGCGCCTGTGGGACACCCGCACCGCCAGCGGGCCGGACGCGGTGGTCGCCAACTCCGCCTTCGTCGCCCGGCGCATCCGCAAGGTCTACGGCCGCGCCGCCGAGGTGATCCATCCGCCGGTCACGCAATCGGCGATCCGGGCGGACCTGCCGCGCGGCGACCACTTCCTCGTGGCGAGCCGCCTCGTGCCGTACAAGAACGTGCGCGCGGTGATCGAGGCCTTCGCCCTGATGCCGGACCTCCGGCTCGTCGTCGCCGGGACCGGCTCCGAGGAGGCGCGCCTGCGCGAGGCGGCCGGGCCGAACGTGACGTTCGCCGGCTTCGTCGGGGATTCCGAGCTCCGCCGGCTGATGGGGACGGCGCGCGCCTTCGTGTTCGCGGCGGAGGAGGATTTCGGGATCATCCCGGTGGAGGCGCAGGCCGAGGGCACCCCCGTGCTGGCGCTCGGCCGCGGCGGCGCGCGCGAGACCGTGGCGACGCTCCCGCCCAACCGCTCGGGCATGTTCTTCGCCGAGCCGGACCCCGCCGCGATCGCGGCCTGCGTCCGCGACTTCACGGAGCAGGAGGGCATGTTCTCGCGCGCCGCCTGCCGCGCCCAGGCGGCGCTGTTCGCCCCGGAGGTGTTCCGCACCCGGTTCGCCGGCTTCGTCGACGAGCAGATGGCCCTCCACCGCGACCTCGGCGCCGGCCAGGAGCGCTCGGGCCACCGCCTCAAGGCCCTGGCCTGACCGAATCCGCCACGCTCGGCCCGCGCGCGGCGGCCCGAACCTCACAATCCCTTCCGCACGGTCGCGCGACCCCGTTCGCGAACCGGCGCCAGACCCGGTGGTCGACGATGACGACGTCCTACCTCAACCCCGCCCGCACCGCCGTGCCGGCCGCGCCGCGTTCGGGCCCGGGCACCGACCAGGCCGGCCCGTTCGCGACGATCTGGCGGCGGCGGCGCCTGTTCGCGGCGGTCTTCATCGGCGTCATGTCGGTGGCGATCGGGCTGCTGATGGTCGCGCCGGTGCAGTACCTGGCGGTCGGCTCGGTGATCGTGGCCGAGCCGGAGCCCGGCAGCAACAACGCCAACGCGTCGGTCGCCTGGATCCAGAAGCTCGGCGACCCGGCCGACATCGAGAGCCAGATGCTGGTGATCCGCGCGCCGCGGATCATGCGCCTGGTCGCCTCGGGCGACGTCGTCGAGAAGGTTGTGGCCGAGTGCCGGCAAATCGCGCGCGGCGGGCTCCTCGCGAGCCTGCTGCCGTCCAAGGAGGACGGCTGCGACAAGCTGCGCGGCAACACCGACTTGGTGGTCGACTACCTGCAGCGCCGCTACGTCGTCACCGGCGCCGGCCGCTCGCGCGTCATCAACATCGCCTACCGCTCGCCGAACGCCGAGACCTCCCAGGCGCTGACCAACGCGCTGATCACCGCCTTCCTCGACGACCAGCGCGGCGTGCTCGCCAACAGCCGCGAGGCGGCGACCGAGTGGCTGTGGAAGGAGATCCGCCAGCTCGACGCGTCCCTGCGCGACGACGAGGCCAAGATCCAGGCCTTCCGCCGGCGCAAGGGCCTGATGTCGGGCGCCAACGCGCCGATCACCTCCGAGCGGCTCAGCACCATCACCCAGCAGCTCTCGGCGGCCGAGACCGCCAAGGCCGACGCCGCTGCGCGCCTCTCCGAGATCAACGCCGACCAGGCCCGGGGCTCGATCAACGCTCCGGCGGTGCTGGCGAGCCGGACGATCGGCGACCTCAAGCAGCAGATGAACGTGGTGGCCGCGCAGATCGCCAACACCGGCACGGTGCTGGGGCCGAACCATCCGACGCTGCAGGCGATGCGCACGGAGCTCGCCGGCCTGAAGCTGCGCGTCGACCGGGAGGTCGCGAGCATCAGCGCCGGCCTGAAGAAGACCTTCGACGCGTCGAGCGCGCTCGCCAAGTCGCTGCGCCAGCAGATGGAGACCGCGAAGGCCGAGGCGGCGTCCGCGATGGACGACGAATCGGTCGTCGCCGGCATGGTGCGCAACGCCGAGATCAAGCGCGGCCAGTACACCGACCTGTACAAGCGCGCCAACGAGCTCGAGACCGAGCGCCGCATCCTCGTCGGCAGCACCCGGCTCGTCAGCCTCGCCGACGTGCCGGCCGCGCCGGTCACCCCGAAGCCGCTGCTGTTCCTCGGCGCCGGCTTCGTCCTGGCCGCCACGCTGGCCGCGGCCGCCGCGCTGCTGCGCGAACGCGCCGACCGCAGCGTTCGGACCTCGACGCAGCTCGCCGCGGTGGCCCACGCCCCCGTCTTCGCCCAGCTGCCGCACCTGCGCGCCGCCGGCGGACCGGCGCTGCTCGGACGGATGGGGGCCGCCGCCGGCGAGCTGCCGCTCGCCGCGGCGCTGCGCGACGCGCGCAGCGATCCGCTGATGCAGCAGGTCCTGCGCAACCTCGGCGCCCGGCTGATGCTGGCCGGCGCCGACGGCACGAGCCGCGCGATCCTGCTCACCTCGGCCGCGCCCGGCGAGGGCAAGTCCTTCACCACCCTCGCGCTCGCCCAGCTCAACGCGGCGAGCGGGCGCCGCGTGCTCGTCCTCGAATGCGACCTGCGCCGCCCGGTCTTCGAGACGGCTCTGGACCTGCCCGCCGGCCCCGGCCTCGCCGGCGTGCTGCGCGGCGAGGCCCTGCCGCGGGAGGCGGTGATCGCGACGGCGACGCCCAACCTCGACGCCATCCCCGCCGGCGCGGCGACCACGGAAGCGACCGAGCTGCTGATGGGCAAGCGCATGACCGAGCTGCTGCTCTGGGCCCGCAAGTACGACCTGGTGCTGATCGACAGCCCGCCCGCGGCGATGCTGATGGACGCCCAGATCCTGGCGCGGCAGGTCGACGGCGTGCTGTGCTGCACCCGCTGGGGCCGCTCGCAGGTGTCGGCGATCAGCGCCACCGTCAACGGCCTGCGCGAGGCCGGCGGCGACGTGTTCGGGCTCGCGATCACCATGGTGCGGGCCGACGACCACCCGTTCTACGACACCGGGCACGAGCCGGCGCGCCGCTATCTCGGAGCCGCGTGATGGACCGTCCGCGGGTCGTGTTCGTCAACCACACCAGCACGATGTCGGGCGCCGAGATGGTGCTGTGCGATGCCGTGGGACCCTGGCGCGGCGCCACCGCCTTCCTGTTCGAGGACGGGCCGCTCGCGACCGCGCTGCGGGAGCGGGGGCTGGCGGTCGTCCGTGCGCGGCACGGATCCGGGCTGTCGTCCCTGCGCCGCGACGGCTCGCCCTGGCGCGCGATTCCGCTGGCCGGACGGCTCGCCGCGACGATCCTCGCGCTGGCGCGGACCGCGAAGGCCCACGACGTGGTCTACGCCAACTCGCAGAAGGCCTTCATCCTCTCGGCCCTCGCCGCGGCTCTCGTGCGCCGCCCGCTGATCTGGCACCTGCACGACATCCTCGATCCCGCGCATTTCGGGGCGGCGCAGCGTGGGCTTCAGGTCCGCCTCGCCAACGCGTTCGCCGCCGGGGTCGTGGTTCCGTCGCAGGCCGCCGCCGACGCCTTCGTCGCGGCGGGCGGGCGCCGGGATCTCGTCGAGGTTGTGCCCAACGGCCTCGACCTCGACGGCGAGCCCGGCGACCCGGCCGCCCTGCGCACGAGCCTCGGGTTGCCGCACGGCCCACTGGTCGGCGTGTTCAGCCGGCTCGCCCCGTGGAAGGGGCAGCACGTGGTGCTGGAGGCCCTGGCCCGCTCGCCCGGCACGGCGTGCATCGTCGCCGGCACCGCCCTGTTCGGCGAGGACGCCTACGCGAACGGTCTGCATGCGCGCGCGGCCGAGCGCGGGCTCGCCGACCGCGTCCACTTCCTCGGCCAGCGCGGGGACGTGACGCGCCTGATGCGCGCGGTGGACGCGGTGATCCATCCCTCGATCGCACCCGAGCCGTTCGGGCGCACCCTGGTCGAGGCGATGCTGGTCGGGACGCCGGTGATCGCCACCGATACGGGCGCGGCGGCCGAGATCCTCGACCGGGGCGCAGCGGGGACCCTGGTGCCGCCCGGCGACGCGGGGGCGCTCGCCGACGCCATCGCCCGCGTCCTGTCCGCGCCACCGGGGCTCTCGGCCCAGGTCGCCCGGGCGCAGGCGACGGCCCGCGCGCGCTACGGCGCCGCGCGGATGCAGGCGAGCCTGGCCGAGATCGTCCGCCGCGTGGCGGCCGGTAAGCGACGGGCCGCCGCGATCGCGGGCGCTTCGCTGGACCGGCCGGCATGACCGCCGCGACGACGACGGGCGCCCTCGATCGGCCGGCGCCGGGGCGCCTTCACCGCCTCGACGGCGTGCAGATCCTGCGGGCGGTGGCGGCGGTGATGGTCGTCCTGCTCCATGCCGAGCTCCTGCTCGCGCTCCAGGCGGAGGCGCGCGGCCTCGCCATGCCGCGCTTCGCCGCCCTGCCGCTCGGGGCCGGCGTCGACCTGTTCTTCGTCATCTCCGGCTTCATCATCGTCTACGCGTCCGAGCCGCTGTTCGGCGCGCCCGGGGGCGCCGCGCGCTTCCTCAAGCGCCGCCTGCTGCGGATCGTGCCGCTGTACTGGTTCGCGCTCACGCTGCGCCTCGTCGTCCTGCTGGCCGCGGCCGCCGCCGGCCAGGCCGCCGCCCCGAGCCTGGCGGACGTGGCGACCTCGTACCTGTTCATCCCGTTCGACACCCGCGGCTTCGGGCCGGACTACCCGTTCCCGATCCTCGATCTCGGCTGGACGCTGAACTACGAGATGGCGTTCTACCTCGTCTTCGCCGGGGCGATGATGCTCGCGGCGCGGGCGATGAAGGCCTCCGCGCCCGCCGCGGCCCTGCGCGACCGGGCGGCGCTGGCGGCCGTCTCGATCCTCGCCGTCGGCGTGCTCCTGGCCTGGCTGCGGCCGCCGGCCTTCGACCCGCTCCGGTTCTGGCTGCGGCCGATCGTGCTCGAATTCGCCGCCGGCATCGGCCTCGCGCTGCTGTTCCGCCGCGGCGTCCGGCTCGGCGTCGCCGGCGGCGTCCTGCTCTGCGGCCTCGGGATCGGCGTCTGGGCGACGATCGACCTGTCCGGGTTCGACGCCTCGTCTGCGCCCGGGAATTACGGCTGGGCCCGCACCCTGATCTGGGGCGGCGGCGCGGTGCTGATCGTCGCCGGCCTCGTCCTCGGCGGGCTCCGGTTCGACCAGGCGATCGCCCGGCGGATCGCGCGGATCGGCGACGCGTCCTACGCGCTCTACCTGCTGCACCCCTTCGTCTTCCTTGCCGCCAAGGCGGTCCTGCCGCGGCTGCCGCTGAGCGCCGGCCTGCTCTGGCCGCTGACGCTGCTCCTCGTCGCCGTGTCGATCGCCGCGACCGAGGCCTTCCATCGCAGCGTCGAGCGGCCGGTGCTGCGCTGGCTGCAGGGCCGGCCGCGCGACGCCGGAGCGGCGGGCGTGCGGGCGGGTGCCGGGGCATGACGGCCCATCGCGCTCGAGGCGCGCGTTCCGCGGGGTCACACCGTCGCGCGGCGGGGTTGGAACGGTGGCCTCGCTTTCCCCATCCGGCGGGGCGGCGTATGAGGACGTTCCCGAACCGTTGCGAGACCCCATGTCCGCCTCCCCGATCGCTCTCCACGCGAGCGGTCCCGCACGCGACCCGGCCGCCGACGAGGCCCTCGACCCCGATGCGATGCGCCGGCCGCTGCCGGATGCGTGGTACTGCGTCGGCCAAGCCTCGGGCCTGACCGGCAAGGCGCTCCGCGCGGTCGAGCTGAACGGCGAGCAGATCGTGATCGGGCGCGATGCGGACGGCGCCCCGTTCGCGCTGCGCGACCGCTGCCCGCACCGCGGCATGGCGCTGTCCAAGGGCGGCTTCGACGGTGCCGAGCTGGTCTGCCCGTTCCACGGCTGGCGCTTCTCCACCGAAGGCCGCTGCCGCGACGTGCCGACCCTCTCCGAGCACGACACGGCCGACTTCTCGAAGATCGTGGTGCAGCGCTTCCCCGTGATCGAGAGCGCCGGCTTCGTCTGGGTCAACCCGCATCTCGGGACGCCGGGCGAGACGCCCGCCCTGCCGGCGCTCGACTTCCACCCGGTCGGCTCGCTCGTGGTCGAGCTCGTGGTCGAGGCCTCGTTCGACCTGACGACCTTGAGCCTCGTCGATCCCGGCCACGTCGCCTTCGTCCACGATTCGTGGTGGTTCCGGCCGTCCAAGGCGTTGCGCGAGAAGAAGAAGACGTTTCGGCCGGTGCCGCACGGCTTCGTCATGTCGAGCCACGCGACGACGACGAGCTCGCCGGTCTACCGCCTGCTCGGCGGGGTGCCCGACGTCGAGATCGAGTTCCGCCTTCCCGGCGTGCGCCTGGAGCGGATCACGGCGGGCGCGAAGCGCCTGGCGAACTACACGTTCGCGACGCCGCTGACCGCCAACCGCACGATGCTCACCAACGCGCTCTACTGGAACGTCCCCGGCCTCAACCTGCTCAAGCCCGTCGCCCGCCCGCTGATGCGCCAGTTCCTGACCCAGGACCAGCAGGTGCTCCAGCACGCGCAACTGGGCCTCGACCGCAAGCCGACCATGGTGCTGTTCGGCCAGGGCGACCTGCCCTCGCAATGGTACTTTCGCCTGAAGCGCGAGGCGCTGGAGGCCGCGCGCGCCGGGCGCCCGTTCGCGAACCCGCTGGAGTCGCGGGAGCTGCGCTGGCGCTCGTGAGGGGCATCGGGGCGACCCGATGCGCGTCTCGGTCGCGATCCCGCCCGGGAACGTCGGTTCGGACAGCGCGATCTTGCCGTTCAGCTCCGATCAGTTCGGCAGCAGCCCCGCTTCCCGATAACTCTGGATCAGGGAATCGAACAGCGTTATGTCCGCGCGGCTTCGCGCGACGATCTGTGCGCCGGCGACCGCCGCGTAGACGGCACGCGCTCTCGCCTCGCCCTCGTTCGGCGCGACCAGCTCGGCAGCGACGAGCTGGCGACGCAGCCACGCCGTGTTGACGTCGGCGAAAGCCTGAACCTCCTTCAGGACCGGCTCGGGCAACGCATCGTATTCCGTCGCCATGAAGCTGCTGAGGCACATGCGGTTGTCGCGCGCCAGCGACAGGCGAAAGATGCCGGGGTACCGTCTCAGCGCCTCCGTCGGGCTCGAGGCATGCGACGACACGTCCTCGAGGTCGCGCGCGATGTCCTCCCAATAGCGGCGCGCGACCGCCTCGCCGAGGAGAGCCTTGTTGGCGAAGTAGTAGTTGATGCTCGCGGCCTTGATGCCGACGGTCTCGGCGAGGTCGCGGAAATTGAGACCGCCGTAGCCGTAGGCCATCGCCGCCTCCCGGGCGGCCGCCAGGATCGCCTCCCGCACGTTCTCCTTCGACGTCGCTGCCATGCCCAACCTCCATCTGTCATATGGCAGACAGGGGTTGACGAGACAAGCGCCGGGACGTAGCGTGCTGCCTGTCATCTGACAGACAGGCGAACGTGATGGAAAGCGAGACGACGATGTCCGACAAGCTCAGGCTCTTCACCTCCCCCTCGGCCTTCCCGAACCCGCAGCGCCTGCGGATCTTCATGCACGAGAAGGGCATCGCCGACCGCTTCGACGAGACGGTCTACGACATGTCGCCCGTCGGCGAGCAACGGGGATGGAAGCACCTGAAGATGAACGCCTGGGGCGAGACGCCGACCCTCGCGCTCGCGGACGGGTCCTTTCTCAGCGAGACCTCCGCCATCGCCCGCTACCTCGACGACGCGTTCGAAGGCCGCAAGATCATGGGCGAAACGGCGCTCGAGCGCGGCCTCGACCAGATGTGGGACAGCCGGGTGTGGGTGCACATCCTCTACCCCATCGTCACCGCGTTCCACGTCCTGCACCAGGGCCTGGGCCCGAAGCTCGAGCTGACCAGCAACCCGGCCTGGGGCGAGCATTCGCGCAAGGTGGCGCTGGCGCATGCCGGCCTGGTCGACCGGCATCTCGCCGACGGCCGCGCGTGGCTCCTGGGCGGCGATCAGCCGACCTTCTCGGACATCACGCTGGCGACGGCGATCGCGTTCTCCAAGTTTCCGGTCAACGCGACGCCCCTCGATGAGCGCTTCGAGCATCTCGATGCCTTCTGGCGGCGCTGGCAGACCCGGCCGACCTTCATCGCCGCCTACGCCGACCGGAGCAGCGGCGTCCCGGAGATCGACGAACGCGCCTGAGCGTCCGGCGGTCGGATCCGGTCATCGCCCTACCGCGAGCCCCCCGTGCCGCCCTTGGACGCCGGCTTGCATTGGACGGCGGCTTGCAGACGCCGCCTTCCGACCAGTGCCGGCGCCCGTCCGCATGCCCGGCATGGATCGGAGGAGGGCGGTCGCGAAGCCGGGCCTCGACCCCTATCGCGCCTTCCCCCGCGTCGCCTCGTCCTTGCAAGGCGTGATCGTCTTCGGATCGGGCCGCCGGTCGGGGGCCGGCGCCTCGAACACCGCGAGGTAGCCCACCCCGCCGTCGAGCACGGAAAAGCCCGTCTCGCGAAAACCCGCGGCGGACAGCTCGCAGCGCAGGAGCTTGGGCGGCGTGCCGTGGCGCGAGGGGATGTCGTCGGCGTCCACGATCCCGACCCGGCCGCCGGGCCTCATCGCGGCGGCGAGGTTGTGGAGCAGGCCGTAGGGCTGGGTGATCTCGTGGTACATGTGCACCAGGATCGCCGCGTCGACCGATCCGGGCGCGAGGCGCGGGTCGTGCGGCTCGCCGCGCACCACCGTGACGTTGGACAGGTCGGCCTTGCGCAGCCGGGCTTCGAGGTCGGCGAGGTAGCGCGGCGTCACGTCTTCGGCGAGCACCCGGCCCTGCGGCCCGACCAGCGGGCTCAGCCGCGTGACGTAGTAGCCGCTGCCGGCGCCGATGTCGGCCACCGTCTCGCCCGGCTTGAAGCCCATCAGGCGGGCGACCTGCCCGAACTCGTCGGCCTTGTCGCGCTGCGCCTCGAAGGCCCATTGCGCCGCGACGATCTCGGCCACCGGCCGGTCGGGCTTCGGGAAGGCGGCAGCCGGGGCGCCGGGCGGTCCCAGGGGTTCCGCCGCCTGCGCGCCGTGCGCCAGGGCCGGGAGAGCGAGGAGGAGGGCGAGGAGCGGTCTGATCATCGAAGTCCTGAACGCGCGAGGGCGGCGCTCGGTGCCGCGGCGTTGACCGCGCAGGCGTCCCGGCGCCATCAAGCGGCCATGACGAACCCGCCCCCTTCCGCCCCGCCCTGGCGGGCGACGATCCTCACGCTCTACCCCGAGATGTTTCCCGGGCCGCTCGGCGCCTCGCTGTCGGGCAGCGCGCTCGCCCGCGGCGACTGGGTCTGCGAGGCCCGCGACATCCGCGAGCACGGGCTCGGCCGCCACCGCAGCGTCGACGACAACCCGGCCGGCGGCGGCGCCGGCATGGTGCTGCGCTGCGACGTGCTCGGCCCCGCCATCGACGCCGCGACCGGGCCGGATGACGCCCGCCCCCGCCTGCTGATGTCGCCCCGCGGAAAGCCGCTGACGCAGGCGCGGGTGCGGGCGCTGAGCGCCGGGCCGGGCGCGCTGATCGTCTGCGGCCGCTTCGAGGGGGTCGACGAGCGGGTGATCGCCGGCCGCGCCCTCGAGGAGGTCTCGATCGGCGACTACGTGCTCTCCGGCGGCGAGATCGCGGCGATCACCCTGATCGACGCCTGCGTGCGCCTGCTGCCCGGCGTGATGGGCAAGGCGGCGTCCGGCGACGAGGAGAGCTTCGAGGGCGGCCGGCTCGAATACCCGCACTACACCCGCCCCCGCGACTGGGAGGGCCGGACGATCCCGGAGGTGCTGACCGGCGGCGACCACGGCGCAATCCGCGCCTGGCGCCGGGCCGAATCCGAGCGGATCACCGCCGAGCGCCGGCCGGATCTGCTCGGGTCGAGGCACGGCCCGTCGCAGGACGGATGAGGCATCCGACCCGACGAATGTTCGGAGACGGAACGGCTACGAAATCGACTCGGCTTTCGCAGGCCCGTCCGTCGCAGACTTCGCGCGCCACCAGCCTCGATGGCTCTCGAGAATTTCTCGCTCTTCACGTGAGAACAAGGCACGCAGGCTGATGGTGTCGATTGCCAGGGCGGGAACCATCGCAAGGCACGCCAGCACCGTGCTCGGATCATCACCCGATGGGCCCAGTGCAAATCCTGACGCCATCGCTCCCTGCAAGAGGGCGCCAAATCCGGCCGAGTGGATGGCGTGATAGTCTGAAAGGCTCAGATGCACCCGTGCGTACCGTTGGCCAACGATGATGATCGCGACAGCCCACGTAAAGACACCCGAAAATCCGTAAGCGCGATCGCTCGTCAGGCCCCAGGTGCTACGCATCCACATCGACATGCCGATCATCATCGCCATCGCAGTCGTGATCATCGCGATCTGGCGTGCTCGAATGCTCATGAATAGGTCCCCGCTCTGCGCGATCGCGCCACCTGAACGCTCGAATCGCGCCCATGAGACGGTGAAGCCGGCCGCAGGGCAAGAGACATCCGTGACGGCAACGGCCATGTGCTGAGCGGTCCTACCTCTTCGCGATGAGAGCCGCCTCGCGGCGACACGACCTCTTCCCGGAGAGCAGGCCTGGTCTCCGATGATGGAAGGCACGCTGCGTCCCTGGAGCGGAGGGATGCGACGGGCCGACAGCGCGCATCCGAAGCCGGCGGCGAGACGGACATCCTTTCCGCAACGCGTTCCGGGCAGCAGTGCCGGCGAGAACCGGCATCCGGCCCTTGCACGGCCGCCGGCATCGGCGCATCCCGGCGGCGGGACACGCCTCCCCGACGAGGTGCGCCCATCTGTAAGGATGGATCCTCATGTTGCGCCGACCCGACACCCGCCCCCGGGTGCCCCATTTCTCCTCCGGCCCCTGCGCCAAGCGCCCCGGCTGGACCCCGGCGGCCCTGGCCGACGCGCCGCTCGGCCGCTCGCATCGCTCGGTCGCCGGCAGGGCCAAGCTCCGCCGGGCGATCGACCTGACCCGCGACGTGCTGCGCGTGCCGGCCGACTACCGCATCGGCATCGTCCCGGCCTCCGACACCGGCGCCGTCGAGATGGCGATGTGGTCGATGCTCGGGCCGCGGACCGTGGAGGTGGCGGCCTGGGAGGCGTTCGGCTCGGAGTGGGTCACCGACGCGTTGAGGCAGCTCAAGATCAGCCCGCGCATCCACCAGACGCCCTACGGCGTGCTGCCCGACCTGTCGGCGATCGACACGAAGCACAACGACGTGGTCTTCACCTGGAACGGCACCGCCGCCGGGGTGAAGGTGCCGAACGGCGACTGGATCGCCGCCGACCGCGAGGGGCTGACGATCTGCGACGCGACCTCGGCCGCCTTCGCCCAGGCGCTCGACTGGGACAAGCTCGATGTGGTGACCTTCTCCTGGCAGAAGGTGATGGGCGGCGAGGCGGCGCACGGCATGCTGGTGCTCTCGCCCCGCGCCGTCGCCCGCCTCGAGAGCCACGTCCCGGCCTGGCCGCTGCCGAAGGTGTTCCGCCTGACCAAGGGCGGAAAGCTGATCGAGGGGATCTTCTCCGGCGACACCATCAACACGCCCTCCATGCTCGCGGTCGAGGACTACCTCGACACGCTGGCCTGGGCGCAGGACCTCGGCGGGCTCGACGCCCTGCATGCGCGGGCGGACGGCAACGCGCGGGTGATCCACGACTGGGTCGCGCGCACGTCCTGGATCGCCAACCTCGCGGTCGACCCGGCGACGTATTCCAACACCGGCGTGTGCCTCGTCATCGCCGATGCCGACGTGCTGGCGCTGGGCGACGCGGTGGTGGAGCGTGTGGCCAAGGGCATCGTCGAGACCCTGGAGCGCGAGGGCGTGGCCCTCGACATCGGCGCCTACCGCGACGCGCCGCCCGGCCTGCGCATCTGGTGCGGCGGCACGGTGGAGCAGAGCGACCTCGAGGCGCTGACGCCCTGGCTCGACTGGGCCTTCGCCCGGGAGAAGGCGGCCCTGACGCAGGCGGCGTAGGAACGCGGCCCGCGCGCCACCCGGCAGCGCGCCAACGAAAACGGGCGGCCCGATCGGGCCGCCCGTTTTCGTTGGCGTGGTAAATGCGGGACCGTGAGGACGGCCCCGCAGGCCGCCGGGATCAGAAAGTGATGCCGGTCTCGACCATGTAGCGGTCCTGCGAGGTGCGGTTGCCGGTGCGGCCGAAGCCGGTGCCGAGGGTGCCGGCCGCAAGGCTGCCGCGGGTGATGTCGTAGAGCTCGACCCGCGAGTACTCGCCGCGGAGGAAGTACTGGCCGAAGGTGAAGGTCGGCGTGACGGTGAAGGAGAGCGCCTCGCTGCCGGCGCCGTAGAGGACGGAGGTGTCGGGGAACAGGCTCAAGCGGTTTCCGCTCTGGGCGATGTACTCGAAGCGGCCGGCCAGGGCGAAGTTGTCGGTGAAGGCGTAGCTCGCGAGGATCGCGCCGCCGAAGGTCTCGGCGCCGTTGAGCCCGAGGGCGGCGTTGCGCTCGACGTTGGTGTACTGGATGTAGGGCGTCACGATCCAGGGGCCGGCCGAGTAGGTGTAGTTCAGGCTGATGATGCTGCTGTTCTGCAGCGACAGGGGCGTGGCGTACTGGAAGCGCAGGCTCTGCAGGCCGGAATTGAAGCTGCTGAAGTGCGTGCCGCCGTTGATGCCGATCGTGTTGGCGTCGTCGATCTTGTAGGTGATCAGGCCGGTGATCCAGTTGAGCTCACCCGAGAAGAACCCGTCGGTCGCCGCCAGCGAGGCCGCCCACGGGCCGCTGGCGTAGTTCACCTGGACGCCCTGGTTGATCACGTTCTCCTGGTTGAACAGCAGGCCACGGGAGATGTTCAGGTTCTGGAAGGTGAACGGCAGCTCCGAGCCGATGTTGGTCGGCATGCGGCCGCCCTGGAGCGACCACTCGTCGTTGATCTGGTACTTGCCGAACGCGATCGAGACCGGGGTGAAGAGCAGATCGGTCTGATCGAAGGCACTGTAGATCGGCGCGCCGAGGCCGGGGATCGTGTAGGCGCCGACCGCGACGTAGAACTGGAACGGGCCGTCGGCCTTCTGGATGAAGCCCTGCAGGTTCGAGAAGTCGACGCGGCCGGCGCGGTCGGCGGGAACGCCGGGCGGCGTGACCGCGGTGTTGAACGGGTTGGTCTGCGTGTAGGCGTAGCCGGTCACCGCGCCGCCGACGTAGATCTCGCCGATGCCGCCGATGGTGAAGCAGCTCGGGTTCGGGTTCTGCTTGATGACGCCGCCGTAGGCCGGGAAGGTGATCGCGACCTTGCAGGCCTCGGGGACCGGGGGCGGAGCGGGCTTGGCCGACAGGTCGGCGGCCGACACCTGTCCGACGCAGAGCAGCGTGGCGATCGACGCCGTGGCGCCCTGGAGGAACAGCTTCAAGGTCATAGTCCGAGCCCCGTTTGTTTTTGCTGCGGCCAAGGTGCCGAAAGTTCCCACCCTCCGCAAAAACAACTTTCGGGCAATTGCCTACGAAACGGGCAATCGCGGCCGCAGCCGCCCCAAGCTCAAGATGTGTTGCCGTCGCACCACAACCAGTCGGCCCATTCGGCGCGGATCATCCGGAATTCCGTGCGTCTTCGTTAACGGATCGTTACCAAGCGCCGCCGAACCGGGCCGGATCGACTGCATCGGCGAATCGCTCGACGATCGAGGACTGATCCTGGACTTGGTCGCGAGCCTCGGGACACGTTGCACGCATCGGCTTGGTTCGAGACGCCTCCGGACGAAGGACCGGATCCCCCGACCGCTGCCCCGCGACCGCCTCGGGGATGGCCGCCACGAAAGAAGCCCCGGTGCGGGGCACCGGGGCTTCGTCGGCGTCACGGGGACGTCGATGGATCAGTAGTTGTAGGCGCGCTCGCCGTGATCGGCGATGTCGAGGCCCTCGCGCTCCTCGTCCTGGGTCACGCGCAGGCCGATCGTCAGGTCGACGAGCTTGTACAGGATCGCCGAGCCGATGCCCGACCACAGCAGGGTGAGGCCGACGGCCTCGGCCTGGATGATGAACTGGCTCATCATGTCGTAGGTGCCGAGAACCATCTCGCCGGGCTTGGTCGCGTAGTCGGGGATGCCGACGCCGCCGAGCTTCGGATCCACCAGGATGCCCGTCGCCAGGGCGCCGAGGATGCCGCCGATGCAGTGGACGCCGAACACGTCGAGCGAGTCGTCGTAGCCGATCGCGTTCTTCACGGTGGAGCACATCACGAAGCAGACGCCGCCGGCGACGAGGCCGAGGACGATCGAGCCCATCGGGCCGGCGAAGCCCGAGGCCGGGGTGACGGCGACGAGGCCGGCGATGGCGCCGGAGACCATGCCGAGCAGCGACGGCTTGCCCTTCATCGCCCACTCCACGAACAGCCAGGAGACCGCCGCCGCCGCGGTCGCGACGAAGGTGTTGATCATGGCGAGCGCCGTGGTGCCGTTCGACTCGAGGTTGGAGCCGGCGTTGAAGCCGAACCAGCCGACCCAGAGCAGCGAGGCGCCGATCATGGTCATGGTCAGCGAGTGCGGGGCGAGCAGGTCACGGCCGTAGCCGATGCGCTTGCCGAGCATCAGGCAGCCGACGAAGCCGGCGATGCCCGCGTTGATGTGCACGACGGTGCCGCCGGCGAAGTCGAGGGCGCCCTTCTTGAACAGGAAGCCCGCATCGGCGTTGACGGCGTCGAGCGCGTCCTGCGCGGTCTTCTTGGCCGCGTCGTCGGTCGCCATGGCGAGCGCCTTGGCGGCGTTGCCGACCGCGTCCGGGCCGCCCCAGTACCAGACCATGTGCGCCATCGGGAAGTAGATCAGCGTCACCCAGAGGATGGTGAACACCACGAGCGCCGAGAACTTCATCCGCTCGGCGAAGGCGCCGACGATGAGGGCCGGGGTGATCATCGCGAACGTCATCTGGAAGCAGATGTAGACGTATTCCGGGATGACGACGCCGTTGGAGAAGGTGGCGACGGTCGAGTTCGGGTCGACGCCCTTCAGGAACGCCTTCGAGAAGCCGCCGACGAAGTCGTTGATGGTGCCGCCGTTGGTGAAGGCGAGGCTGTAGCCGTAGAACACCCACAGCAGGCAGACGATCGAGACGATCGCGAAGACCTGGGTCAGGACGGAGAGCATGTTCTTGGTACGCACGAGGCCGCCGTAGAACAGCGCCAGGCCCGGCACGCTCATCATCAGCACGAGGGCCGACGAGATCAGCATCCAGGAGGTGTCGCCCTTGTTGGGCACCAGGGCGACGGGCGCGGGCGCCGAGGCCGCTTCCGGCACCGGCGTCTGCGCGAGGGACGGCTCGACGAGGACCAGGGCGAGCGCGGCCCCTCCCAGTCCGAGCGCGAGGGCGTTGCGAAGTTTCATGGACACGAGACTCCCGGGTCGCGGTGCTGTCAGGATTGTTGCGAGGCAGAAATGGGTGGTGAGGGCGGCGGCCCTCGCGGGCCGGCTCAGAGCGCGTCGGCGTCGGTCTCGCCGGTGCGGATCCGGACGGCCTTCTCCAGCGGCATGACGAAGATCTTGCCGTCGCCGATCTGGCCGGTGCGGGCGGCGCCCGCGATGGCGTCGATCACCGTGCTGGTCAGGTCGGCGGCGACCGCGACCTCGATCTTCAGCTTAGGCAGGAAGCTCACGGCGTATTCCGCGCCGCGGTAGATCTCGGTGTGGCCCTTCTGGCGGCCGTAGCCCTTGACCTCGGTCACCGTCAGGCCGTGCACGCCGATGCCGGTCAGTGCGTCGCGCACCTCCTCCAGCTTGAACGGCTTGATGATGGCCATCACGATCTTCATGCTTGGCGCCCCCTGCGTGGGTTGGGAACCGTGTGCCGCAGCCGACGCTCGGCAGGGGGTTCCGGTCCAGGATGGTCGCGCAGGATCCGAATGACCCCGCGATCGCCGGGCCCTCATTCAAGGACTATGCCAGCGCCGAACTTTTTGGGAACCTTTTCACGCGACCACCGGATGCACACGCTTTGGTCGCGGACTGGCGCGGGGACGGGCTCAAGCTGAGCAGTAATCGCACACAAAACGGGCAAATGCTCATCAGAAGCGCAGTAATTCGGCGCGTGCGGCGGCCTGCCGGCGGTTTGACGCCAAACTAGGCCGGCCGCGGGCGGATCAGGCCCTCCTGCGCCACCGACGCCACCAGCGTCCCGTCGCGCGCGAAGATCTGGCCGCGGGCGAACCCCCGCGCGCCGGCGGAATTGGGGCTGTCCTGGGCGTAGAGCAGCCACTCGTCGGCCCGGAACGGGCGGTGGAACCACAGGGCGTGGTCGAGGCTGGCCGACTGGATGTCGGCATCGAACACCGAGCGCCCGTGGACGATCAGCGTGGCATCGAGCAGCGTCATGTCGGACGCGTAGGCGAGCACCGCCTGGTGGATCGCCGGATCGTCGGGGAGCTGCGAGGCCGCGCGCAGCCAGACGTTGCACAGCGGCGCCTGCGGCTCGCCTTCGAGATAGCGTCGCAGATCGACCGGCTTCAGCTCGATCGGGCGCGGACGGCCGAAATAGCCGGCCACCGCCGCGGGGATGCCGGGCATGCCCCTGGCGAGCAGGGACTTGGTGTCGGGCAGCGATTCCGGGGGCGGCGCGTCGGGCATCGCCGCCTGGTGGGCGTGGCCGGCTTCCGTCACCTGGTACGAGGCGGTCATCGCGAAGATTGCGCGCCCGTGCTGGATCGCCTTGACCCGGCGCGTGGTGAAGCTCTGCCCGTCGCGGATGCGCTCGACCTCGTAGACGATCGGGACGCTCGGGTCGCCGCCGAGCAGGAAGTAGGCGTGGAGCGAGTGCGGCGCGCGGGCGCTCGGCACCGTCCGGGTCGCGGCGACCAGCGCCTGACCCACCACCTGCCCGCCGAACACCCGCTTCCAGCCGTTCCGCGGGCTGACGCCGCGGAACAGGTCGGTCTCCAGCCGCTCGAGGTCGAGGATGGCGAGAAGCTCGGCGACGATGCCGGAATCGGTCGGCGGGACGGGATCGGTCGGCATGGCTGTGCGGCGGGCTTTCGGGGCGAGGAGGCGTCCGCCATAGCATCCGCGCGGCCTGCCTCGCCATCGGGCTCGCGGTGCGACCGCGCTTCCCTGCGCCCGCCGGACGAGCCCGCGCGTTGCCTGCGGGCGGAAGCGGTGTCACTTCCTCGCGCGAGGGAACGATGAGGACGAGGCGATGAGGGGTTCGACGACCCGCCCGGGCAGCCGCCACCTGCTGCTCGCGGGCGCAGGCATCCCGGGCCTGTCGCTGGCCCTGGCGCTGCGCCAGGCGCACGGCGACGCGCTCGCCGTCACGGTCTGCGATCCGGGCCTTCCGCGCGCGGCCGAGCGGCAGCGCGGCCGGGCCTTCGCCATCGCGGCCGGCGGCCGGCGCATGCTGGAGCGGCTCGGGATCTGGGACCGGCTCGGGGCGGCGGCCGCGCCGATCACCGAGATGGCGATCAGCGACAGCCGGCTCGCCGACCCGGTCCGCCCGGTCTTCCTGACCTTCGCGCAGACGCCGCGCGATTCCGACGGCCCCTTCGCCCACATGGTCGAGGCGGAGACGCTGGCGGCGGCGCTCCGCGCGGCCTGCGCGGCGGCCGGCGTCGCGCTCGACCCGGTCGGGATCGCCCGCGCGGTGCCCGACGGCGACGCGATCCGCGCCACCCTCTCCGACGGCCGCACCCTCCGGGCCGCGCTGCTGGTGGCCGCCGACGGGGCGCGCTCGCGCCTGCGCGAGGCGGCCGGGATCGGCTGGGTCGGCTGGTCGTACCCGCAGACGGGCATCGTCGCGACGATCCGGCACGCGCGTCCGCACGGGGGCCGGGCGACCGAGCACTTCCTCCCGAGCGGGCCGTTCGCGATCCTGCCGCTGGCCGACGGGCCGCAAGGGCACCGCTCCTCGATCGTCTGGACCGAGCGGGCCGCCGACGTCGACGCCCTGCTCGGGGGCGAGCCCGACGCGGTGCTGGCCGAGATCGAGCGCCGGTTCACGCCCGATCTCGGGCGGCTGGCCCTGGAGCAGGGCCCGAGCGCCCATCCGCTCGCCTTCGGCATCGCCCGGCGCTTCCGCGCCGAACGCCTCGCGCTCCTGGGGGATGCCGCCCACGTCATCCACCCGATCGCGGGCCAGGGCCTCAATCTCGGCCTGGCGGATGCGGCGGCCCTCGCCGAGGCGGTCACCGGCGCCCTGCGCCTCGGGCTCGATCCCGGCGCGGCGGACGTGCTCGTCGCCTACGAGCGGGCGCGCCGGTTCGACACGCTGGCGATGGCGGCGGCGACCGACGGGCTCAACCGGCTGTTCTCGAACGACGCCCTGCCGCTGCGGATCGCCCGCGACCTGGGCCTCGGCCTCGTCGACCGGATGCCCGGCCTCAAGCGCTTCTTCGTCGGCGAGGCCGCCGCCGCGCGCGGCGCCCAGCCGCGCCTGCTGCGCGGCGAGGCGCTCTGACGTCATCTCTTCGACGCGCCCGGCTCTCTCCCCGTCCGCGGGGAAGGGAGCCGGGCGCGGGCCTCGATCGGCCCGGGGAAACCCTTCAGGCCTTGGCCTTCTTGGCGCGGTCGATCGCCTCGTGGATCAGGCGGTGGGCCTCGGCCTTGTCGCCCCAGCGCACGAACTTGACCCACTTGCCGGGCTCGAGATCCTTGTAGTGCTCGAAGAAGTGCTGGATCTGCTGGATCGTGATCTCGGGCAGGTCGGTGTAGTTCTCGATCCGGTCGTAGCGCTTGGTGAGGTGGCGCGAGGGCACGGCGATGATCTTCTCGTCCTCGCCGCCCTCGTCCTCCATCACCATCACGCCGACCACGCGGGCGCTCATGATCGCGCCGGGCGCCACGGCGCGGGTGTTGGCCACCAGCACGTCGCAGGGGTCGCCGTCGCCGGACAGGGTGTGCGGGATGAAGCCGTAGTTCCCCGGGTAGAACATCGGGGTGTAGAGGAAGCGGTCGACGACGAGCGCGCCGGCTTCCTTGTCCATCTCGTACTTGATCGGTTCGCCGCCGAGCGGCACCTCGATGATGACGTTGACGTCGTGCGGCGGGTTCTTGCCGATCGAGATGTTGTCGATGATCATGGCGCTGGCGCATCCCGGAAGATCGGGGCCTCGCCCCGTTGCGCGGGTCTCATAAAGCCCTTGGCGCGCGAAGCAAATCCGCGCCGCGCCGCACGCCGCGACGAACGGGAAGAACCGTCAGCCGAACAGGTAGCCGACCTTCGGCAGCGGCACGCCGGCCAAGCGGTCGAGCGCGCGCGGGCCGGGTCGCCCGCCGAGGCCGGCGTAGAAGTCGGCGGCGCGGGCGTTGTCCTCCAGCGTCCAGGCGCCGATCCGCGCCAGGCCGTGGTCGGCGAGGTCGTTGCGGACCGCCAGGAACAGGCGCCGCCCGAGGCCGACGCCCTGGTATTCCGGCCGGAGATAGAGCTCGTCGACCTCGCCCTCGACGCCGAGCGACCGGCTGCGGGCGCGGCCGTAGCCGGCGTAGCCGACCACCGTGTCGGCGGTCTCGACCACCGCGATCGGCCGGCCGCGCTTGAGCGCGGCGCGCCACCACGCGCCGTCGCGCTGCGCGATCAGCCGCTCCAGCGCGACGCCCGGGATGATCCCGCGATAGGCCTCGCGCCAGGCCGCATCGAACACCGCCGACAGCGCGCCGACATCCGCGTTGCGGGCCCGGCGGATGCTCGTGGTGCGGGTGCTCATGGCCGGACCCTTCGGTTCGATCGTGCGGTTGGCGGGGGGCAACCCGCGGCAGGCCGTCAGGTTCGCCCCCGATCGGGGCGAACAGAAGGCAGCCAAGCGCCCTTCGCGACGGGCACAGGCAAGGGAGATGCCGAATTGCCGGCCCGGGGGCGCGCTGATAGAGCCTGCCCCTCGCCACCACCGCGAGAGCCCGTGTTCAACCGCTTCCTCAGCCCCGAGACCCGCTACGCCCGGCGCATGGCCCGCATCGAGCGCTTCGCGCGGCCGATCAGCGGCGCGCCGGCACGGCTCGGCGCCTGGGCGAACATGCTGTTCGTCGATCACGGCATCTTCCGGATGGCCTATCTCAACCGCCACCGGATCGGCACGGGCAAGATGTGGCGCTCGGCCCAGCCGGGCCCGCACCAGCTGGCGCGCTTCCGGGCGGAGGGGGTCCGCACCGTGGTCTCGCTGCGCGGCGGGCGCGAGCACGGCTCCTGGCCGCTGGAACGCGAGGCCTGCGAGCGCCAGGGGCTCAAGCTCGTCGAGTTCGTGCTGCGCTCGCGCGAGGCGCCCTCCCGCGAGACGATCCTGGCCGCGCGCGACTTCTTCGCCGGCCTCGAATACCCGGCGGTGATGCACTGCAAGTCGGGCGCCGACCGGGCGGGCCTGGGCGCCGCCCTCTACCTGATCCTGCACGAGGACCGCCCGGTGGCGGAGGCCGCGCGCCAGCTCTCGGCCCGCTACGGCCATTTCCGCTTCGCCAAGACCGGGATCCTGGATGCGTTCTTCGCCCGCTACGCCCTGGAGGGCGCAGGGCAGGGGCTCGACTTCCTGACCTGGGTCGAGACCGTCTACGACCCGGAGGCGCTCAAGCGCGGCTTCCGGCCGGGCTTCTGGTCCGACGTGGTGGTCGACCGGGTGATCGGGCGGGAGTGAGCTACTCCGCCGCCGGCCGCGCCGCGTCGCGGAACGGGTGGGCCGGGTAGGTCCCGACGATCCGCAGCTCGCGCGAGAAGTAGGCGAGCTCGGCCAGCGCGCGGGCGAGGCCCGGCTCCTCGGGATGGCCGTCGACCTCGGCGTAGAACTGCGTCGCGGTGAACTCGCCGTCGACCATGTAGCTCTCGAGCTTCGACATGTTGACGCCGTTGGTCGCGAAGCCGCCGAGCGCCTTGTAGAGCGCGGCCGGGATGTTGCGCACCCGGAAGACGAAGCTCGTCACCATCGGGCGGTCGCCCGCCGCCACCGGCAGGGCCTCGGGGCGGAACACCACGAAGCGCGTCGTGTTGTGGGCCTCGTCCTCGACGTCGCGGGCGAGGATGTCGAGGCCGTAGACCTCCGCCGCCAGAGCCGGCGCCAGCGCCGCGCGGGAAGGATCGCCCGCCTCCATCACTTCGCGGGCGGCGCCCGCGGTGTCGCCGGCCACCACCGCCTTGAGGCCGAGCCGCCGGATGATGCGACGGCACTGGCCGAGCGCGTGGACGTGGGTGTGGACCGAGCGCAGGTCCTCGATCCGCGTGCCCGGCAGCACCATGAGCTGGAAGTGGATCGGCAGGAAGTGCTCGGCGACGATGTGCAGGGCCGAGGTCGGGATCAGGTGGTGGATGTCGGCGACGCGGCCGGCGATCGAGTTCTCGATCGGGATCATCGCCGCCTGCGCACGGCCCTCGGTGACCGCCGCGAAGGCGTCCTCGAAGGTGGGGCAGGGCAGGGCGGTCCAGTCCGGGTAGGCCTCCTCGCAGATGATGTGCGAGTTGGCGCCGGGCTCGCCCTGGTAGCTGATGGTCTTCGGATCGGTCATCGCAACGGTCAGTTGAGGCGGCGGGCGCCGAGCAGCGCGCGGGCGCGCTCCAGATCGGCGGGGGTGTCGACGCCGAGCGGCAGGTCGTCGACGATCGCGGCGTCGATGCGCATCCCGGCCTCCAGCGCGCGGAGCTGTTCCAGCTTCTCGCGGGTCTCGAGCTCGCCCGGCGGCAGCGCCATGAAGCGCGCCAGCGCCCGGCGGCGATAGGCGTAGAGGCCGATATGGTGGAACAGCGGCCCGTCGCCCCAGGGGGCGCGGGCGCGGGTGAAGTAGAGCGCGCGCAGGCGCTCCGGCCCGACCGTGTGGCCGACGAGCTTGACCACGTTCGGGTTCTCGGCCTCCGCCGGGTCGACGATCGGCGCGCACAGCGTGGCGATGTCGACCGCGCGGTCGGCGAGCAGCGCCACCGCCGCCCCGATCGCCCGCGGATCGATCGTCGGCAGGTCGCCCTGCACGTTGACGACGACGTCGTGGTTGCCCTGCGGGTCGACGATCTCCAGGGCCTCGGCGAGGCGGTCGGAGCCCGACGGGTGATCGGCCCGCGTCATCACCGCGACGCCGCCCACCGCCTCGACCGCGGCGGCGATCTCGGCGGTGTCGGTGGCGACGACCACCGGCCCGATCCCGGCCTCGACCGCGCGGCGCCAGACATGCACGATCATCGCCTCGCCGGCGATCAGCGCCAGGGGCTTGTTCGGCAGCCGCGTCGCCGCGAGGCGGGCGGGGATCAGGACGAGGGGATCGGACATCGACGGGCGATCTGCGGGACGGCGGCCGGGCCGCGGGCCGGTGCTTAACAGGCGCCCGCCGGCTTGTCATCGAAGCCGTGCGCCGGCCCTCGGGCGCGCGGCGCGGGCACCCCGCGCCGCCCGGGCGCGTCGAGGCGGGCGGCGGCGTGCGACCAATCGTGTGCCGACTGTCACCCATTCCGCCATTGTCAAGGTCGGCTTCGAACGGCTAAGCACCCTCGAAATCTTCCAAAGTCCGGCGCCGGCAGGCCGGGCGCGGATTCGCCCGCCGCGCAGCGCGACAGGAGTTGAAGAAAGCATGGACTCGTTCGAGCTGAACAAGGTGGCCGGTGCGGTGCTCGGCGCCCTGCTGTTGGTGGCCGGATCGGGCTTCGTCGCCGAGCTGATCTACCATCCCAAGCCCGCGGGCAAGGCCGGCTACGACCTGCCCGAGGCCAAGGAGGAGAGCGCCGCGGCGCCCAAGGCCGCCAAGGTCGAGCCGATCGCCGTGCGGCTGGCCTCCGCCAACGTCGAGAAGGGCCAGGGCGGCACCAAGGCGTGCCAGGCCTGCCACAGCTTCGAGAAGGGCGGCCCGAACAAGGTCGGCCCCGACCTGTGGGAGGTGGTCGAGCGCAAGAAGGGCAGCCACGAGGGCTTCGACTACTCGGCCGGCATGAAGGAGAAGGGCGGCACCTGGACCTACGCCGACCTCGACGAGTTCCTCACGAGCCCCAAGGCCTACGTGAAGGGCACCAAGATGGCGTTCGCCGGCATCGGCTCGCCTCAGGAGCGCGCCAACGTCATCGCCTACCTCCACACCCTGTCGGACAGCCCCAAGCCGCTGCCGGCGGTCGAGAAGGCGGCGGATGCCAAGCCGGCCGATGCCAAGCCCGCCGACAAGCCCGCCGAAGCCAAGCCCGCCGAAGCCAAGCCGGCGGACAAGCCGACCTCCGAGAAGCCGGCGGCCGGCAAGGCCTCCGAGGGCAAGGACAGCCCGGCCAAGCCCGCCGACACCAAGGCGGAGGGCGCCAAGCCGGTGACCGAGAAGCCGCCGGGCGCGCCCGCCGGCGCCGGCTCCGAGAACCGCAACGCGGTCGAGCAGAAGTCGGCGCCCGAAAGCAGCGGGCCGTCGCCCGCCGCCGACACGGCGCCTGCGCCGACCGCGCCGCCGGCGCCCGCGACCACCGAGGCGCCGGCCAAGGCCGACCCCGCGGCCGAGCAGAAGGCCCAGGATCTCAAGGCGAACGGCAGCGAGCAGGGCGTCCCCGCCGACAAGCCGCAATAGCCCGGCACGGACGGGATCGGACGACGAGGGCCGGGCGGCGACGCCCGGCCCTTTTTCGTCCCGCCGCGACGGTCGGCCCCGGCCGCCATGCGCGGGCGCGTGTTGACCCGCGGGGCGATCCTACCGCAAACCGGACCCGACCCGGCGCGCCCGGTGCGCCACGCACCCGGACCGCCCTTCGCGATCACCGCGTCGCGACCCCACCCTCGCGAACAAGGACGCGATCCGTGACCCTCTCTCCCCCTCCGAACTCGTTCCGCACCGGCCCCGACGAGCGCGGCCGGTTCGGCATCTTCGGCGGCCGCTTCGTCGCCGAGACGCTGATGCCGCTGATCCTCTCCCTGGAAGAGGCCTACGCCGCGGCCAAGGCCGACCCGGGGTTCCAGGCCGAGATGGACGGCTACCTCAAGCACTACGTCGGCCGGCCGAGCCCGCTCTACTTCGCGGAGCGGCTGACCGAGCATTGCGGCGGCGCGAAGATCTACTTCAAGCGCGACGAGCTGAACCACACCGGCTCGCACAAGGTGAACAACGTCCTCGGGCAGATCCTGCTCGCCCGCCGGATGGGCAAGAAGCGGATCATCGCCGAGACCGGCGCCGGCCAGCACGGCGTCGCCACCGCGACCCTCTGCGCCCGGTTCGGCCTGACCTGCGTGGTCTACATGGGCGCCGTCGACGTGGCGCGCCAAGCCCCGAACGTCTTCCGGATGAAGATGCTCGGCGCCGAGGTGATCCCGGTCGAGTCCGGCACCAAGACCCTGAAGGACGCGATGAACGAGGCCCTGCGCGACTGGGTCACCAACGTCGCCGACACGTTCTACTGCATCGGCACGGTCGCCGGGCCGCACCCCTATCCGGCGATGGTGCGCGACTTCCAGTCGATCATCGGGCGCGAGACCAAGGAGCAGATGCTGGAGGCCGAGGGGCGGCTGCCCGATTCGCTCGTGGCCTGCATCGGCGGCGGCTCCAACGCGATGGGGCTGTTCCACCCCTTCCTCGACGACCGCGACGTGGAGATCTTCGGCGTCGAGGCCGCGGGCCACGGCGTCTCGTCGGGCCTGCACGCCGCCTCGCTCTCGGGCGGACGGCCGGGGGTGCTGCACGGCAACCGCACCTACCTGCTGATGGACGACGACGGGCAGATCGCGGACGCGCACTCGATCTCGGCCGGCCTCGACTATCCCGGCATCGGCCCCGAGCACGCCTGGCTGCACGAGGCCGGCCGCGTCACCTACCTCTCGGCCACCGATCAGGAGGCGCTCGGCGCGTTCAAGCTGTGCTCGATGCTCGAGGGCATCATCCCGGCGCTGGAGCCGGCCCACGCCCTCGCCAAGGTGCTGGAGATGGCCCCGAAGAAGCCGGCCGACCATCTCATGGTGATGAACCTGTGCGGCCGCGGCGACAAGGACATCCCGCAGGTGGCGGAGATCTTCGGGACGAAGCTCTGAGACTGCAAGCCCTCCCCCGCACCCAAGTCGGGCCTGCCCGACTTGGGCACACAGGGTGCGGATCTCGGGCGAGCACGAGATCCGTCGGGGGAGGGAAGAGCCGGTCCTACACCACCACCGTGATCGCCTGCGCCGCGCGGGTCAGGCCGGTGTAGAGCCACCGCGCCCGGTGCTCGCGGAAGGCGAACGATTCGTCGAACAGCACCACCTTGTCCCACTGCGAGCCCTGCGCCTTGTGGACGGTGAGGGCGTAGCCGTAGGTGAACTCGTCGGTCTCCCGGCGCAGGAAGGCCGGGATCTCCTCCTCCGACCCGGAAATCACGGCGCGTAAAACCTTGATGTCGATGGCGCGCTTGCGCGTGCCGGCGTCGTCCTCCGGCACCACGTCGAGGCGGATCGTGTCGGGGCGGGGCGGTGCGCGCAGGGCCTGCACGGTCCAGGTCGAGCCGTTGAGCAGGCCCTTCGTGCGGTCGTTGCGCAGGCAGACCAGCTTCTCGCCCACCGCCGGCATCGGGTCGACGTGGCCGGCCAGCTCCCGCAGCCGCCCATTGTAGAGACGGCGGGTCTTGTTCATGCCCACCAGCACCTGGTCGCAGTCGAGCACCTGGGTCGGGTCGATGGCGCGGCGCGAGACCACGCGGCTGGCGCCGTACTCGCCGAGCGCGAGCCGGCCGCCCTCGCGCACCGTCATCGCCATGCGCACGATCGGGTCGTCCTTGGCCTGGCGGTGGACCTCGGTCAGCATCACGTCGGGCTCGGCCTCGGTGAAGAAGCCGCCGCCGCGCACCGGCGGCAGCTGCGCCGGGTCGCCGAGCACCAGCACCGGCTTGTCGAACGACAGCAGGTCGTGGCCCAGGTCCGCGTCGACCATCGAGCACTCGTCGATGACGATGAGGTCGGCCTTGGCCGCCGGCCCGGCGCGGTTCAGCGAGAAGGCGGGGCCGCCCTCTTCCGTCTCCTTGGTGCGGTAGATCAGCGAGTGGATCGTCGCGGCGTCCTGGCAGCCCTTCTGGCGCATCACCGAGGCCGCCTTGCCGGTGAAGGCGCCGAACACCACCGAGCCGTCGACGTCGTCGGCGATGCGGCGGGCCAGCGTGGTCTTGCCGGTGCCGGCGTAGCCGAACAGCCGGAACACCTGGGCGGCGCCCTTGTCCTTGCGCCAGGCGGCGATGGCCTTCAGCGCCGCGTCCTGCTGCGGGGCGAAGCTTTTGGGGAGGCCCTCGCTCACGGCCAGCGCACGGTCGGCGGCAGCGACGACAGGATCGAGGCGACGTTGCCGCCGGTCTTCAGGCCGAAGATCGTGCCGCGGTCGTGGAGCAGGTTGAACTCGACGTAGCGCCCGCGCCGCACCTGCTGCTCCAGCCGGTCGGCCTCGGTCCAGGGCGTCGCGACGTTGCGCCGGACGATCTCGGGATAGGCCGCGAGGAAGGCGCCGCCGACGTCGCGGGTGTAGGCGAGGTCGGCCTGCGGGTCGCCGGTCCAGTGGTAGTCGTAGAAGATCCCGCCGACGCCGCGGGGCTCCTTGCGGTGCGGCAGGTAGAAGTATTCCTCGCACCACTGCTTGTACTTGTCGTAGTTCGCCGCCGGGGCGTGGGCGTCGCAGGCTGCCTTGAGGCAGGCGTGGAAGTGCTGCGTGTCGGGGTCGTCCTGCGTCCGCCGGCGCTCGAGCACCGGGGTGAGGTCGGCCCCGCCGCCGAACCACGTCTTCGTCGTCACCACGAAGCGGGTGTTCATGTGGACCGTCGGCACGTTCGGGTTCCACGGATGCGCGATCAGCGAGATGCCGGTGGCGAAGAAGCGCGGATCCTCCGCAGCGCCCGGCATCTGGGCGCGGAACTCCGGCGCGAACTCGCCGTGCACCGCCGAGACGTGGACGCCGGCCTTCTCGAACACCCGGCCGTGCAGCATCGCCATGGTGCCGCCGCCACCGGGCCGGCCGGTGTGGTCGGTCCGCTCCCAGGGGGTTTTTTCGAAGTGCCCAGCCGCAGCGGGTGCGTCCGGATGGAACGGCCCCTCGGCCTCGGCCTCCAAGGTCTCGAGCGCGCCGACGATGCGGTCGCGCAGCGTCGTGAACCACGCGGTCGCCTCGGCCTTGAGCGCCGTGACGTCGGCCTTGGGCAGGCGGGGGCGGGCTGTCTCGGTGTCCGGCATCGTCATGGACGGGATGTCCCACTCCGCCCCGGCGGCGTCAATTCACGCATCGCGAAACCGGGCTTCGACCCGCGCTTGACTTCGAGCGCGCTCGAAGCCGTGGCATCGTGGCGAGGGCCCAAAGGGTCAAAGGGCCGAGAGGCAAGCGGTGCATGCGGATCGGCGAACTCGCCAAACGCTCGGGCCTGACGGCCCACACCCTCCGCTACTACGAGCGGATCGGGCTGCTGCCGTTCGTCGAGCGGGACGCCGCGGGGCACCGGGACTACGACGGGTCGATCCTGGCCTGGATCGGCTTCCTCGACCGTCTCAAGACCACCGGCATGCCGATCCGGACGATGCTGCATTACGCGGCCCTGCGGCGCGCCGGACCGGCGACGGCTCCGGAACGGCGCCTGCTGCTCGAACGGCATCGCGCGCAGGTCCGCACGCACGTCGCCGCGTTGCAGGACGCCCTGGCCGCCCTCGACACGAAGATCGCCGGCTATGCCTGCTCGACCGAAGGGATGCACGATGACGACCGACCAGAGCCCGACCCCGGAAAGCCGCTACGCGCGGGGCGCCCGCGCGCTCGCTGAGATCGACGGGCAGGCCGGGGAGCACGTGATCGCGGCGCTGTCCGGCATCGCCCCGGATTTCGCCCGCTACCTGATCGAGTTCCCGTTCGGCGACATCTACAGCCGCCCCGGCCTCGACCTGCGATCGCGGGAGATCGCCACGATCGCGGCGCTGACGGCGATGGGCAACGCCGCGCCGCAGCTGAAGGTGCACATCGAGGCGGGCCTGAACGTCGGCCTGTCCCGCGACGAGATCACCGAGGTGATCATGCAGATGGCGGTCTATGCCGGCTTCCCGGCCGCCCTCAACGGCCTGTTCGCCGCCAAGGAGGTCTTCGCGGCCCGCGCGCCGGCGTGACGGCGTGACGGCGTGACGGCGTGACGCCGATCGCGCGGGCGCGAGCCACCGCCCACGGCGGCGAACCGGCGCGAGGCGCCCGGCGACACCGTCGGGCGCGCGCGGGCCGGGCGCCTCAGGCCGTCGGCCCGGCCCCCTGCCGGATCGCCTCGCCGCAGATCATCGCCGCGGCGACCGCGACGTTGAGCGAGCGCATTCCGGCGCGGATCGGCACCACCACCCGCGCGTCGGCCGCGGCGTGGACCGCCTCGGGCACGCCGGCCGATTCGCGGCCCATCAGGATGCAGTCGCCGTCGCGGAAGGCGAAGCCCGTGTAGGGCAGGGCGCCCGCGGTGGTGGCGAGCACCAGGCGGATTCCCGCCTGGAGGCGCCATTCCGAGAACGCCGCCCAGGAACGGTGCCGGGTGATCGCGACGTGGTCGAGGTAGTCGAGCCCCGAGCGGCGCAGGTGACGGTCGGACACGTCGAAGCCCGCCGGCTCGACGATCTCGACGGAGAGCCCGAGGCAGGCCGCCATGCGCAGCAGCGTGCCGGTGTTCTGGGGGATGTCGGGCTGGTAGAGCGCGAGGCGGAGCATGCTCCGGGGATATCCGCTTCGGCGCCGCCGACCAATCCACGCCGGCACGGCCGATCCGTGCCGACGCATGGCAGCCCCGACGCGCTGCGGCATCGCTCCCCGCTTGGCCGGGACGACCGCGGGCTTACATGAGGGTCACGCCTCCCCGACGCAAAGCACCGTGACACCATGTTCCTCGATTGGCTCGAGCGCCGCATCGACCCGTTCGCGCCCTTCGACGCGGAGCGGATGCCCCCCAAGACCGTGCTCGGCTTCGCCGCGTTCTACCTGCGCCCGATGCGGGCCGCGCTCGCCGCCCTGTTCGTCATCGCGGTGGTGGCGGGCACGGTCGAGGCCTCGCTCTACCTGCTGATGCGCTGGTTCATCGACCTGATGAACGGCGCCGACCGGACGACGCTGCTGCAGGATCATGGGCTCGCGCTGGCGCTCGCCGCGCTGTTCCTCGTGGTGGTGCGGCCGACCACGATCTGGCTGCACGAGGTCGCCTCGAACCAGCTCATCGTGCCGCAGACCACCAACCAGGTCCGCTGGCGCACCCACCTCTACACGCTCGGCCACTCGCTCTCGTACTTCCAGGGCGACTTCGCCGGCCGCCTCGCCAACCGCATCGTCCAGGTCGGCCCGGCGGTGCGCGAGATCGCGGTCGTGTTCATCGACACCCTGCTCTACGTGGCGATCTACGCGATCACCGCGGTCGGCCTGTTCTCGTCGATCTCGGTGTGGCTGGCCTTGCCGGTGGTGGCCTGGATCGCGGCCTATGCCGGGCTGACGGCGTGGTTCGTGCCGCGGGCGCGCGAGCGGTCGCACCGCACCGCCGAGACCCGCTCGGCGCTGGTCGGGCGGGTGGTCGACAGCTACACCAACATCCTCACCGTCAAGCTCTTCGCCCGCGACCGCGAGGAGCGCGCGGCCGTGCGCGAGGCGATCGATAGCAACACCCGGACCTACCTGCACCAGTTCCGGCTGGTGACGCTGACGACGACCCTGCTCGGCATCCTCAACAGCGCCCTGCTGCTCGCCACCGGCGCCCTGTGCCTGATGCTGTGGCAGCGCGGCGGCATGACCACGGGCGAGGCCGCCGCCGGCCTCGCGCTGGTGCTGCGCCTGCTCGCGATGTCGGGCTGGGTGATGCAGACCGTGCGCGGCGTGTTCGAGAACGTCGGCGTGATCCAGGAGAGCATGCAGACGATCAGCCGTCCGCACGGGCTCGTCGACGCGCCCGACGCCGCCGTGCTGAAGGTCGCGGGCGGGGACATCCGCTTCGAGAACGTCGGCTTCCATTACGGCCGCGGCGACGCCAACGTGATCGAGAACCTGTCGCTGCACATCCGGGCCGGCGAGAAGGTCGGGCTCGTCGGCGTCAGCGGCGCGGGCAAGACCACGATCACCTCGCTGCTGCTGCGCCTGCACGACGTCGAGAGCGGCCGCATCACCGTCGACGGCCAGGACATCGCGCGCGTCACGCAGGATTCGCTGCGGGGCGCCATCGCCATGGTCAGCCAGGACACCTCGCTGCTGCACCGCTCGATCCGCGACAACATCGCCTACGGCCGCCCCGACGCGACCATGGACGCGGTCGCCCGCGCCGCCGAGCTCGCCCATGCCGACGCCTTCATCCACGACCTCGTCGACCACAAGGGGCGGCGCGGCTACGACGCCCAGGTCGGCGAGCGCGGGGTGAAGCTCTCGGGCGGCCAGCGCCAGCGCATCGCCATCGCCCGGGTGATCCTCAAGGACGCCCCGGTGCTGATCCTCGACGAGGCGACCTCGGCGCTGGATTCGGAGGTCGAGGCGGCGATCCAGGAGAGCCTCGACACCCTGATGCAGGGCAAGACCGTGCTCGCCATCGCCCACCGGCTCTCGACCATCGCGGCGCTCGACCGCCTCGTGGTCATCGACGAGGGCCGCATCGTCGAGGAGGGGACGCATGCCGAGCTGATCGGCCGCGGCGGCCTCTACGCCCGATTGTGGGAGCGCCAGTCCGGCGGCTTCCTGCCCGACCGGGCGCCCAAACCCGAGCCCCGTCGGATTTCCGACGCGTTGCCTGGGTAGGACGCGCGGAACCAGAGCCCGGAATGACGGGGAGGGCATAGGACCTCTCTGCATTCAAATGGGCGGCCGCGCCGGCCAGATCATCGAAAGACCAAGACATGCCGGCATTCGGCCTCGCGGCCTCGGCCGGGGAGGGGCGGCCTCCCGTCCGGCGAGCGTGGATCGCGGAGCTGCGCGCGACCCTCGCGCTCGCCGCGCCCCTCGTCCTCACCAACCTCGCCCAGCACGGGCTTATCACCGCCGACACGGTGATGCTCGGCCGCCTGGGCGCGCCCGAGCTCGCGGCGGCGACGCTGGCCACCAGCCTGTACTTCATCCTGTTCATCTGCGGCATCGGCCTGACCTCGGCGGTGGCGCCCCTGATCGCGGAGGCGCTCGGGCGTGACCGCACCGATTCGGACGCCGTGCGCCGCCTCGTGCGGGCCGGGTTCTGGGCCGCGACCCTCGTCGCGATCCCGCTGATGCTCGGGCTGTGGCACACGCGGGCGCTGCTGGAAGCGATCGGCGAGCCGCCGGCGCTGGCCGAGGATGCCGGCCGCTACATGCGCGCGCTGGAATGGGCGATGTGGCCGGCCCTGCTGTTCATGGTGCTGCGCGGCACCTTCGCGGCGCTGGAGCGCCCGAGCTGGCCGCTCGCCGCCAGCCTGATGGCGCTGCCGGTCAATATCGGCCTCGGGGTCTGGCTCGCCTTCGAGGGCCCCGGACGCCTCGGCATGGGGCTGGTCGGGGTCGGCATCGCCACCACCTGCGCCGCGTTCTTCACCCTCCTCGTGCTCGTCGCGGTGATCCTGCGCGACCGCGGCCTGCGCCGGTACCAGCTGCTGCACCGGGTCTGGCGCTTCGATGCGAAGCGCCTCTCGGCCCTGTTCCGCCTCGGCCTGCCGATGGCGGGGACGGGGCTCGCGGAAGCCGGCCTGTTCGAGGCGGCGGTGCTCGGCATGGGGCTGTTCGGCGCGGCCCAGCTCGCCGCGCACGCGGTGGCGATCCAGATCGCGGCGCTCTGCTTCATGGTCCCGAACGGGGTCGCGCAGGGCGCCACCGTGCGCGTCGGCCTGCGGCACGGCGCGCACGACCCGCAGGGCGTGCGGCTCGCCGGCCGCGTCGCGCTGGCGCTCGGCTTCGGCTTCATGGCGGCCTGCGCCAGCCTCCAGCTCGGCGCGCCGCGCCTGCTGATCGGGCTGTTCCTCGACGTCGAGGCACCCGCCAACGCCGCGGTGATGCCCTACGCGGTCGGCTTCCTCGGCTTCGCGGCGCTGTTCGCGGTGGCCGACGGGGTCCAGTCCGTCGCCCTCGGGATGCTGCGCGGCCTGCAAGATACGAAGGTGCCGATGCTGATCGCCGTCGGCGGCTATTGGGGCATCGGCGTGCCCGCCGGCGCGGCGCTCGCCTGGGGGGCGGGGCTGCAGGGCTACGGGATCTGGCTCGGCTTCTGCGCCGGCCTGTTCGTCGTCGCGATCCTGCTCACCGCCCGCTGGCGCCGCCTGACCGCGCTTCGGGACCGCAGGCCCGGGCCCGCCGGGCCGCCCGCGCGATAGGAAACCCGATCCGTGTCGTCCTCCGGCACAGCTTGGCTTGACTTCGGGCGACGTGCGGTCGCATTGCACAGATTAGAACGATGATGCTCTGGTCCGCTCCGCACGGGCGGTCCGACGCGGCGGGCGAGATCGGATTTCCATCCGCCCGGGAGCGCTCCGCCGACCTGCCCGACGCCACGAGATCGGGCGACGGCACACTGGGAGATTGACGACCTTGGCGAACACCTCCGCCGCCGCGTCCACCGGCACCGCCGCCCCGGACGGAACCCGCCGCGATTTCCTGTACCTGGCCACCGGCGCGGGCGCCGCCGTCGGCGTCGGCGCCGTCGCCTGGCCCTTCGTCGCCTCGATGGCGCCGGACGCCGCCACCATCGCCGCCGGCGCGCCGATCGACGTCGACCTCGCCCCGATCACCGACGGCCAGATCATCAACGTGTTCTGGCGCGGCAAGCTGATCTTCGTCCGCAAGCTCACCGAGAAGGAGGTGACGGACATGAAGGCGATCCCGGAGAGCCAGCTCTCCGATCCGGCTCCCTTCGGCACGCGGGTGAAGAAGGGCCACGACCAGTGGCTCGTGGTCTACGGCAACTGCACCCATCTCGGATGCGTGCCGATCGGCCACCAGGGCAACTTCGAGGGCTGGGCCTGCCCCTGCCACGGCTCGCAGTTCGACGCGGTCGGCCGCGTCCGCCGCGGCCCCGCCCCGATCAACCTTCCGATCCCGCCCTATTCCTTCCAGACCGACGCGAAGATCCGCATCGGCGAGGAAGCCAAGGCCGCGGCCTGAGACACGAGGGACCGCCCATGAGCGCTCACGCCAACGCCTACGTCCCCAAGAGCCGCCTCGCGAAGTGGTTCGAGGCCCGCCTGCCGATCGTCGGGCTGGTGCACTCGTCGTTCGTCGCCTTCCCGGTGCCGCGCAACCTGAACTACTTCTGGACCTTCGGCGCGATCCTGATCGCCTTCCTCGGCATCCAGATCGTCACCGGCGTCTGGCTCGCGATGCACTACGAGCCCTCGGCGACCCAGGCGTTCAACTCCGTCGAGCACATCATGCGCGACGTGAACTACGGCTGGCTGCTGCGCTACGCCCACGCCAACGGCGCATCGATGTTCTTCGTCGCGGTCTACGTGCACATCTTCCGGGCGCTGTATTACGGGTCGTACAAGGCACCGCGCGAGGTGCTCTACATCCTCGGCGTGATCATCTACCTCCTGATGATGGCCACCGCCTTCCTCGGCTACACCCTGCCCTGGGGCCAGATGAGCTTCTGGGGCGCGACCGTCATCACCAACATCCTCGCGGCGATCCCCGTGGTCGGCGACACCATCCAGAGCCTGCTCTGGGGCGGATACTCGGTCGGCAACCCGACGATCAACCGCTTCTTCTCGCTGCACTACCTGCTGCCGTGGATGATCGCCGGCGTCGTGGTGCTCCACGTCTGGGCGCTGCACGTCACCGGCCAGAACAACCCGACCGGCATCCCGATCAAGTCCTCGAAGGACGCGGTGCCCTTCACCCCCTACGCCACGATCAAGGACGTGTTCGCCACCGTGGTGTTCATGATCCTGTTCGCGTGGTTCATCTTCTACCAGCCGAACTATCTCGGCCACGCCGACAACTACGTCCCGGCCAACCCCGCCGTGACCCCGGCCCACATCGTGCCCGAATGGTACTTCCTGCCGTTCTACGCGATCCTGCGCGCGGTGCCGTCGAAGCTCGGCGGCGTGATCCTGATGTTCTCGGCGGTGCTGATCCTCGCGCTCGCGCCGTGGCTCGACACCTCGCGGGTGCGCTCGTGCAACTACCGGCCGATCTACCGCCAGTTCTTCTGGCTGTTCCTGGCAGTCACGGTCATCCTCGGCTGGCTCGGCGCCAAGCCGCCGGAAGGCGGCTACGTCATCGCCTCGCAGATCTGCACCTTCTACTACTTCGCCCACTTCCTCCTCGTGATGCCGATCGTCGGCCTGATCGAGACGCCGAAGGCGCTGCCCGGGTCGATCCTGGAGAGCGTGACCGGGCCGGGCAAGCAGGTGAGCGGGTCCGGGCTGCCGGCGGGCGCCGCCGCGGCGCCGACGACCAAGGGCTGAGGGCAGGACCGGAACCGACGATGAAACTCTCGAGCCTTCTCGCCGCCTCCCTGCTGGCGCTCTCCCTCGGCGCCCCGCTGGGCTCCTCGGCGGCCTCCGCCGAGGACGCGCATGGCGGCAACCAGCCGCCCCGCCTCCAGTGGAGCTACGCCGGCGTGTTCGGCCGCTTAGACCAGGCGCAGCTCCAGCGCGGGTTCCAGGTCTACAAGGAGGTCTGCTCCGCCTGCCACTCGATGAAGCTGGTGGACTTCCGCAACCTCGCGGAGGAGGGCGGTCCCGACTTCTCGGAGAGCCAGGTCAAGGCGCTCGCCGCGACCTACCAGGTCAAGGACGGCCCGAACGACGCCGGCGAGATGTTCGAGCGGCCCGGCCGCCCGGCCGACAAGTTCCCGCCGCCCTTCCCGAACGACCAGGCGGCGGCGGCGGCCAACGGCGGCAAGGCGCCGCCGGACTTCTCGGTGCTGGCCAAGGCCCGCACCTTCGAGCGCGGCTTCCCGTGGTTCATCACCGACGCGCTGCCCTTCGTCGGCTATTCCGAGCAGGGCGTGGACTACATCCACGCGGTGCTGAACGGCTACGAGGAGCCCCCGAAGGGCACCGACGTGCCGGACGGCGTGCACTACAACAAGTACTATCCCGGCCACCTGATCGCGATGCCGAACCCGATCAGCGACGGCCAGGTGACCTACCCGAAGAACGAGGCCGGCCAGCCGGTCGTGCCGGAGACGGTCGACCAGTACACCCGCGACGTGGCGGCCTTCATGGCCTGGGCCGCCGAGCCGCACATGATGGCGCGCAAGGCGCTCGGCTTCCGGGTGATCCTGTTCCTGATCCTGCTCTCGGGGCTGCTGTACTACGTCAAGAAGCGGGTCTGGGCCGACGTCGGCGGCGAGGTCCACGGTCTCCAGCCCGAGCTGCACAAGGCGGGTTGACGCCCGATCGATCCACGGACGACCGAACGGGCCCCTCGCGGGGCCCGTTCGCGTTTTTGCCGCGCGCGCAGTTCGTGATAGCGGGACGCGGAGATCTCGACCTCGCCGAGACCTGCGCGGGTCCCTTCCCCCGGGGGGAGAAGGACAGGATGAGGGGCGTGCGCCGTCCGGAGAGGTCACGCCCCTCACCCCACCCCTCTCCCCATGGAGAGGGAGCCCCGCAGCGGCTCCTACGCGCCACCTTCGACAACGGACGATCGACATGACGGCAGCGGTGCTCGGTGTGATGGGCGGGTCGGGGGTCTACGACCTGCCGGGGCTCGAGGACGTGCGCGAGGAGCGGGTGGCGTCGCCCTGGGGCGAGCCGTCCGACGCCCTGCGGATCGGGCGCATCGGGGACACCAAGGTGGTGTTCCTGGCCCGCCACGGCCGCGGGCACCGCCTCTCCCCGTCCGGCATCGACTACCGCGCCAACATCGACGCGCTGAAGCGGGCCGGCGTCACCGACCTCGTCGCGCTGTCGGCCTGCGGCTCGTTCCGCAACGAGCTGCATCCGGGCCTGTTCGTGCTCGTCGACCAGTTCGTCGACCGGACGGTGGGGCGCGCGTCCTCGTTCTTCGGCAACGGCTGCGTCGCCCACGTCTCGCTCGCCCACCCGGTCGGCCCGAACCTGCAGAAGCGCATCGCGAACGCGGCGGAGGCGGAGGGGATCGCCGTGCATCGCGGCGGCACCTACGTCTGCATGGAGGGGCCGCAATTCTCCTCGCTCGCCGAATCGAAGAGCTACAAGGCGCAAGGGTTCGACGTGATCGGCATGACCAACATGCCCGAGGCCAAGCTCGCCCGCGAGGCCGAGATCACCTACGCCACCATCGCGATGGTCACAGACTTCGACTGCTGGCATCCAGGCCACGACGCGGTCGACGTGGCCTCGGTCGTCGCGGTGGCGCGGGCCAACGCCGACAAGGCCGCCCGCCTCGTGGCGCGGCTCGCCCGCGACCTGCCCGCGACCCGCGAGGATTGCCCGGCCGGCTCGCACCGGGCGCTCGACGGCGCGATCATGACGGCGCCGTCCCACCGCGACCCGGACCTGCTGGCCAAGCTCGACGCGGTGGCGGGGCGCGTGCTCAAGGATTGAGCCGAGCCCTTCCCCCGGCGACGGCTTCCGCACTAGAAGGCACGAAAGCCGGCCGCATCGGCCCGGCGAACGAACACCCACGAAGACCATGCGCAGCGCCAGCATCAGCCGGAAGACGGCGGAGACCGACGTGTCGGTCTCGATCGACCTCGACGGCACCGGCAAGGCCGGGATCGCCACCGGGGTCGGCTTCCTCGACCACATGCTCGAGCTGTTCGCCCGGCACGGCCTGTTCGACGTCGAGGCGCGGGTGACCGGCGACCTGCACGTCGACCAGCACCACACGGTGGAGGATTGCGGCATCGCGCTCGGCCAGGCCTTCGCGAAGGCGCTCGGCGACAAGCGCGGCATCGCCCGCTACGCCGACATCCACATGCCGATGGACGAGACGTTGAGCCGGGTCGCGATCGACATCTCGGGCAGGCCGTTCCTGGTGTTCCGCACCGCCTTCCGCGTCGAGAAGATCGGTGCTTTCGACACCGAGCTGGTGCGCGAGTGGTTCCAGGCCTTCGCCATGAACGCCGGCATCACGCTCCACGTCGAGACGCTCTACGGCGACAACGCCCATCACATCGCCGAGAGCTGCTTCAAGGGGCTGGCCCGCGCCTTGCGGAAGGCCGTCGCGGTCGATCCCCGCGAGGAGGGACGCGTTCCCTCGACCAAGGGTTCGCTGTAGGCGAGGATCGCGGACGGCCGTCGCGGCGGGCTCGCGCAGCCGCCTCCGGCGTTCGGCCGACAGGAAAGGGAAGGGGTCGCCATGAGGATGCGCAGCTACACGCTCCATCTGCCGCACGAGGCCCGCTCCGGCGAGGCGCACGACCTCGACCGGGCGCAGCTGGTGCCGGACGGGTTCTCGTGGGCGGCCTTCGCCTTCTCGGTGCTGTGGTTCCTCTATCACCGCCTCTGGCTCGCAGCCCTGTTGGTGCTGGCCGGGCTGGGCGCCACCGCGCTCGTCGGCTACGGCCTCGGCCTGTCGCCCGCCGCCGGCACCGCGATCACGCTGCTGGTCCTGGTGCTGATCGGGCTCGAGGCGTCCTCGCTCCGGCGCTGGACGCTCGCCCGCAACGGCCGGCCGGCGCGCGACGCGGTGGTGGCCTTCAACGCCGACGAGGCCGAAGCCAAGGCGATGACGCGCTGGCTCGACCCCGCCCCCGCGCCGACCGTCCGGGCCTCGACCGCGTTCGCGGGCAACCGCGCGGCCGAGCCTGTGATCGGCCTGTTTCCCGCGCAGGGCGGCCGGTGAGCGTCTTCGAGGAACAATGACCGTGAGCGCCGAGACCGTCGCGATCATCGATTACGGGTCGGGCAACCTGCACTCGGCGGCCAAGGCCTTCGAGCGGGCGGCCCGCGAGGCCGGGCTGCCGGAGACCCGCATCGTCGTCACCGGCGATCCGGACGCGGTCGCGCGCGCTGACCGGATCGTGCTCCCCGGGGTCGGCGCCTACGCCGATTGCCGCCGCGGGCTCGATGCCGTCCCCGGCCTCGTGGCGGCGATGACCGATGCCGCCATCGGGTCGGGGCGTCCCTTCCTCGGCATCTGCGTCGGCATGCAGCTGATGGGAACGCGCGGCCTCGAATACGAGACCACGGAAGGCCTCGGCTGGATCTCCGGCGACGTCGGCCCGATCCGGCCGTCCGACCCCACGCTCAAGATCCCGCACATGGGCTGGAACACCCTGACGCCGTCCCGCGACCATCCGCTGCTCGACGGCATCCGCACCGGGCCGGACGGGCTGCACGCCTACTTCGTGCACAGCTTCGCCCTGAAGGCGGATCGCCCGGACGAGGTCGTCGCCGAGGCGGCCTACGGCGGTCCCGTCACTGCGATGGTGGCGCGCGACAACCTCGCCGGCACCCAGTTCCACCCGGAGAAGAGCCAGCATCTCGGGCTGGCCCTGCTCGCGAACTTTCTGCGCTGGCGGCCGTAACCGCCGCGCCCTCCGTCGAACGACCAGAAGAAACGAGCGTCCGCGTGATCCTGTATCCGGCCATCGATCTCAAGGAAGGGCACTGCGTCCGCCTCGTGCAGGGCGACATGGCCCAGGCCGTGGTGTTCAACGACGACCCGGCGGCGCAGGCCCGGGCCTTCGCCGAGCAGGGCTTCTCCTGGCTCCACGTGGTCGACCTCGACGGTGCCTTCGCCGGGGCGCCGATGAACGCGGCCGCCGTCGACGCGATCCTCGCCCAGGTCGACATCCCGGTGCAGCTCGGGGGCGGCATCCGCGAGATGCGCACGCTGGAGGGCTGGCTCGAGAAGGGCGTCGCACGGGTGATCATCGGCACGGCGGCCGTGCGCGACCCGGCCTTCGTCCACGAGGCGGCGCGGCGCCATCCCGGCAGGATCGCGGTGGGCATCGACGCCAAGGACGGGCGCGTCGCGGTGGCGGGCTGGGCCGAGACCTCGAGCATGACCGCCGAGGACCTCGGCCGCCGGTTCGAGGATGCCGGCGTCTCGGCGATCATTTACACCGACATCGCCCGCGACGGCATCCTGAAGGGCCTCAACATCGAGATGACGGTGGCGCTCGCCGAAGCCGTGAGCATCCCGGTGATCGCGTCGGGCGGCCTTGCCTCGATCGAGGACGTGCACCGCCTGCTCGAGCCCGATTGCGCGATGCTGGCCGGCGCGATCACGGGGCGCGCCCTCTACGACGGCCGCATCGACCCGCGCGCGGCGCTGTTCGCGATCAGGGCGGCGCGCGGAGGCGGCGCTTCGTGATAGGCTCGCCCGGTCAAGGGTTTGCCGGGAGGCGGCGATGACGGCTTCGGCGAAGGCGGCGCGACCGGCCGAGACCGGGACGGCCTACGCGGACGACTTCTACGCCTGGACGCAGGAGCAGGGGGCACGCCTCCGGGCGGGCGACCTGACCGGCCTCGATCGGGAGAACCTCGCCGAGGAGATCGAGAGCTTGGGTCGCAGCCAGTTCAGCAGCCTCGTCGGCGCGTGGCGCATCGTCCTGCTGCATATGCTCAAGTGGGATCACCAGCCATCGCGACGGACGCGAAGCTGGGTGATCTCGATCGCGACGCATCGGGTGGCTGCGGCCGACGAGCTGGCGGACAGTCCCGGCCTGAAGAGCCGTCGGGTGGAAGCGATGGAACGCGCCTACCGCCGCGCCCGTCTCGAAGCGGCTGACGAGACCGGCCTTCCGCTGAAGACCTTTCCCGAGACCTGCCCCTACACCCACGACGAGATGCTCACGCGTCCCTTCGCGATCGACCCCGACGACACGACCGCCTGAAGGCTCCCAGCGTGCTCAAGACCCGCATCATTCCCTGCCTCGACGTCAAGGACGGCCGCGTCGTCAAGGGCGTGAAGTTCCTCGAGCTGCGCGACGCGGGCGATCCGGTCGAGGCGGCCAAGGCCTACGACGCGGCCGGGGCCGACGAACTCTGCTTCCTCGACATCACCGCGAGCCACGAGGCGCGCGGCACCCTGCTCGACGTGGTGAGCCGCACGGCGGAGGCCTGCTTCATGCCGCTCACCGTCGGCGGCGGCGTGCGCGCGGTGGCGGACGTGCGCGCGCTGCTGCTCGCCGGCGCCGACAAGGTCGCGATCAACACCGCGGCCGTGAACGATCCCGACCTCGTCGCGCGGGCCGCCGAGAAGTTCGGCGCGCAATGCGTCGTGGTGGCGATCGACGCCAAGCGCACCTCCGCGCCGGGCGAGCCGGACGCGTGGCAGATCTTCACCCATGGCGGCCGCACCCCCACCGGCCTCGACGCGATCGCCTTCGCCCGCACGGTGGCGGCCAAGGGAGCGGGCGAATTGCTCGTCACCTCCATGGACCGGGACGGGACGCGCTCGGGCTACGACCTCGCGCTGATCCGCGCCGTCGCCGACGCGGTGACCGTGCCGGTGATCGCCTCGGGCGGCGTCGGCGGGCTCGACGACCTCGTGGCCGGCGTCGCCGAAGGCCATGCCAGCGCGGTGCTCGCGGCCTCGATCTTCCATTTCGGGGAAGCCAGCGTCGCCGAGGCCAAGGCGCACATGGCGGCGGCCGGCCTCGCGATGCGGCTGGACGCCTGACCCGAGATCGGGAAGACGCCGGGGGCCGCGGCCGGATCCGGCACCATTTTTCCGACAATTCCACCCGCCCGTCGCGCAAATGCGGGTGGCGAGGCGCTGCTGTGCCGGCTCCCGGCTTGCCCGGCGCCCGCCGTTGACGCAGGTTCCGGCGACGGCATCGTCGTTTCCGAACCCTGCCGCACGGGTCCTCTATGTCCGCCTACACCCTCGACGACCTCGCCCGCCTGGTGGCGAGCCGCGCCGGCACCGCGCCCGACCAATCGTACACGGCCAAGCTGCTCGCGGGCGGCCCGGCCAAGGCCGCCAAGAAGCTCGGCGAGGAGGCGGTGGAGGCCGCCATCGCCGCGGTGCAGGGCGACAAGACCGGGCTGACCAACGAGGCGGCGGACGTGCTCTACCACCTCGTGGTGCTGCTGCGCGCCGGCGGCGTCGAGCTCTCCGCGGTGATGGCGGAGCTGGAGCGCCGCACGGCGCAGAGCGGCATCGCCGAGAAGGCGTCGAGGCCGCCGGCATGAAGGCGGCCGCGCTCGCCGCCGGCCAGACCCCGGTGACGGGGCAGAACCCGGTCACCGGCGACGGGTCGGAGCGGCTGTCGCCCTACCGCCTGTTCAGCCGCGAATCCTGGGCACAGCTGCGCGCCGACACGCCGCTGACGCTGACGCAGGAGGACATCGAGCGCCTGCAATCGCTGAACGACCCGATCTCGGTGGAGGAGGTGGTCGCGATCTACCTGCCGCTGTCGCGGCTGCTCGCGCTCTACGTCGCAGCGAGCCAGGGCCTGTTCAAGGCGACCCAGCGCTTCCTGATGGCCGAGCGCGAGACCAAGGCGCCCTACATCATCGGGCTCGCCGGATCGGTGGCGGTGGGCAAGTCGACCACGGCCCGCGTGCTCGCCGCGCTGCTCGCGCGCTGGCCGAACACCCCGAAGGTCGACCTCGTCACCACCGACGGGTTCCTGCTGCCGAACGCCGCGCTCGCCGCGCAGGGCATCATGGACCGGAAGGGATTTCCCGAGAGCTACGACACCGCCGCCCTGCTGCAGTTCCTGCACGACGTGAAATCCGGCCGGAAGCGCGTCACCGCTCCCCTCTACTCGCACCTCGTCTACGACCGGGTGGACGGCGAGGAGCGGGTGGTCGAGAGCCCCGACATCCTGATCGTCGAGGGCCTGAACGTGCTGCAGCCGGCCCGCCTGCCGCGCGACGGCACCGCGATTCCGTTCGTCTCCGACTTCTTCGACTTCTCGATCTACCTCGACGGGCACGAGGACGATCTGCACCGCTGGTACGTGATGCGCTTCATGCGCCTGCGGCAGACCGCGTTCCGCGACCCCCGCTCGTATTTCCGCAAGTACGCCGAGGTGCCCGAATCGGAAGCGCTCGCCATCGCCGACCGGCTGTGGACGACGATCAACCTGCCGAACCTGCGCGACAACATCCTGCCGACCCGCCAGCGCGCCAGCCTGATCCTGGCCAAGGGCGCGAGCCATCGCATCGAGAGCGTCGCGCTGCGGCGGTTGTAGGACCCCGCTCAGGCGAACGGAAACGCCGCCTCCGCGACGTAGGGCCCGCCCCCGGTCGAGTCGCGCGCCGAGTACAGCACCACCTGCGTCACGGAAAAGCGCAGCGGCGTGAAGATCGGCGCCTGCGACAGGTACATCGCCACCGCCTCGGGCGTGGCCTCGCGGCGCAGGCGCGCCAGCGTCACGTGCGGCACGAACCTGCGCCGTTCCGGCTCGGCGCCCGCCCGGCGGATCAGGCGCTCCTGCTCGGCCTGGAGGTCCATCAGGTCGGGGGTGGCGGCGACGCTGGCGAGCAGCGCGCGCGGCTTGTCGCCGCCGAACACCGAGAGGCCGTCCAGCACCACCTCGAGCGCCGGCCGCGCCCGCATCTCCGACAGCGCCTCGACCGCGTCCTCGGCAAGCGCGACCGGCACGTCGCCGAGGAAGCGCAGGGTGACGTGGTGATCCGACGGCTCGATCCAGCGTGCGCCCTGCAGGCCGCCGCGGAACGGCGCCAGCCCGGCGGCGATCTCCGGCGGGAGGCCGAGCGCCGTGAACAGGCGCGGCATCGCTAACGAGCCCCGGCCGGGAGCCGCCCGAGGAAGGTTTCGACCGAGGGCAGGATGCCGGCCACGATCACGTCGACGCCCTTGGCGTTCGGGTGGAGCCCGTCGTCGAGGGTGTAGGCGCGGTCGCCGACCATTCCAGCCATGAAGAACGGGTACAGCACGAGGTCGTAGGTCCGGGCGAGATCCGGGTAGATCGCGTCGAAGCGCGCGACGTAGTCGGGCCCGAGGTTGGTCGAGGCCCGCATGCCGGCGAGCAGCACCGGGATGCCGCGCGCCTTCAGCCGCGTCACGATCGCCTCCAGCGCCTTCCGCGTCACGGCGGGATCGGTGCCGCGCAGCATGTCGTTGGCGCCGAGCTCCAGGATCACCCCGTCGGTGCCGTCGGGCACCGACCAGTCGACCCGGTCGAGGCCGTTGGTGGCGGTCTCGCCCGAGACGCCGGCATTGGCGACCGTCACCGTCCGGCCTTTCGCAGCGAGCGCCCGCTCCAGCACCGCCGGGAAGGCGGAGCCCGCCGGAAGGCGGTAGCCCGCGGTGAGGCTGTCGCCGAGCGCGACGAGCCGGATCGGCTTCGATTCGGGCTTCGGATCCGCCTTGGCCGGCGCGAGGCCCGCCATCGACAGGACCAGCCCCGCTGCGGCAAAGAGCGCCATCAGCGCCGCCCTGCGCCGGCCATCATGGCGTGGCTCCGTCGCGCTCGCCATATCGAGCCCGCGCGCATCGCCCGGCACGGGTCGTGCCGGAGCGCACCGAACGTTCGTCCGCCAACCGTGATCTCCGTCCCGCATGTTCGCCATCCGCCACAGATCGGCTCGACCGTGACCGCCGACAACCCCTCTCCCGGCAAGACCTCGCCTGCCATGTCCGCGTCCGGGACGCCAGCCATCGCTCTCTCTGGCATCGACCTCAGCCTCGGGCGGGGGGCCGCCCGCGTCCACGTGCTACGCGGCATCTCGCTCGACGTCGGCCGCGGCGAGGCGGTCGGCCTCGTCGGGCCGTCGGGCTCCGGCAAGTCGACCCTGCTGATGGTGATGGCGGGCCTCGAGCGGCCCGATGCCGGCGCGATCCGGATCGAGGACACCGACCTGGGCGCCCTCGACGAGGACGCGCTCGCACGCTTCCGCGGCCGGCGGATCGGCATCGTGTTCCAGGCCTTCCACCTCGTCCCGACGATGACCGCCCTGGAGAACGTCGCCCTGCCGCTGGAGCTGGCCGACAAGCCGGATGCCCATGCCCGCGCCCGGCGGGAGCTCGAAGCCGTTGGCCTCGGCCACCGGCTGAACCACTACCCGGCCCAGCTCTCGGGCGGCGAGCAGCAGCGCGTCGCCATCGCCCGCGCCGTCGCACCGGACCCGGCGATCCTGGTCGCCGACGAGCCGACGGGCAATCTCGACGAGGCGACCGGCCGCCAGATCGTCGACCTGCTGTTCGCGCTGAAGCGCGACCGCGGCGCGACGCTCGTCCTCGTCACCCACGATCCGGGGCTCGCCCGCCTCTGCGATCGTACGGTGCGCCTGCGCTCGGGGCGGATCGAGGAGCCGGTGGCGGCCTGATGCACGGCACCCTCTCCCAGCCCCGGCCGACGCCCGCCTCGCGCCTGCCGCTGACCCTGCGCCTCGCGCTGCGCGAGCTCCGCGGGGGCTTGCGCGGCTTCGCCGTGTTCCTCGCCTGCATCGCGCTCGGCGTCGCGGCGATCGCCGGGGTCGCCTCGATCTCGCGCTCGCTGTCGGACGGGCTCGGCCGCGAGGGCAAGCGCATCCTCGGCGGCGACCTCAGCTACAGCCTGATCAACCGCGAGGCGACGGAGCCGGAGCGCGCGGTGCTCGACGCGCAGGGGCGTGTCGACGTGGTCGCTTCGCTCCGCGCCATGGCGGTGGCGGGCGAGGGCGCGGCGCTGGTCGAGCTGAAGGCGGTCGATGCCGGCTACCCGACCGCCGGAGAGCTCGTCACCGAGCCGCAGGCGCCCCTCGCCGACCTGCTGGCCGAGCGTGACGGGATCGACGGCGCGCTCGCCGACCCGGCGCTTCTGACCCGCCTCGACCTCAAGGTCGGCGACCGGATCACGCTCGCCGGCCGGCCCTTCGCCATCCGCGCGACCCTCGTCTCGGAGCCCGACAAGATCGCCGGCGGCATCGGCTTCGGGCCGCGGCTGATCGTGTCGCAGGGTGCGCTGCGCCGCACCGGCCTGGTCCAGCCGGGAAGCCTCAACCGCTGGAGCTACCGGCTGCTGCTGCCCGGCGCCGACGATGCGGGCCTCGACGCCGCCGCCGCCCGGATCGCGGCGGCCGCTCCGCAGGCCGGCTGGGAGATGCGGGCGCGCACCAACGCCGACCCGCGGTTCTCCAAGAGCATCGAGCGCTTCACCCAGTTCCTGACGCTGGTCGGCCTCACCGCGCTGATCGTCGGCGGGGTCGGCGTCGCCAACGCCGTCAACGCCTTCGTCGAGCGCAAGCGCCCCTCGATCGCGACCCTGAAGAGCGTCGGCGCGCCGGGCTCGAAGGTCGTCGCCTTGTACCTGACGCAGGTGATGCTGATCGCCGGGCTCGGCACGGCGATCGGGCTCACTGTGGGCGCCGCGCTGCCCTTCGCCCTCGACGCGCTGTTCCGGGACAGCCTGCCCCTGCCGCTGAACCCGACGCTGGCGCCCCTCGAGCTGCTCCAGGCGGCGGCCTACGGGCTCCTCACGGCCCTGGCCTTCGCGATCGCGCCCCTGGGGCGCGCCCACGACGTCCCGGTCTCGGGGCTGTTTCGCGACACCGTCGACCCGGCAGCCAGCGGCATCCGCCCGCGCTACCGGGCGATCCTGGCGCTGGCGCTCGCCGCCCTGGTGGGGCTCGCCGTCGGCACCGCCTTCGACCGGCGCGTGGCGCTGATCTTCATCGCCGCCGCCGGCCTCGCCTTCGGCCTGCTGCGGCTGGTCGCGGTCGGCGTGATGGCGCTCGCCCGCCGGCTGCCGCATCCGCGGCGGGCCGCGCCGCGGATGGCCTTGGCCAACCTCCACCGCCCCGGCGCCCTGACGCCGGCCATCGTCCTCTCCCTTGGCCTCGGCGTGACCCTGCTGGTGACCCTGAGCCTGATCGACGTGAACGTGCGCCGCACCATCTCGGCGACCCTGCCGGCGCGCGCGCCGAACCTGTTCTTCCTCGACATCCCGGCCGCCGATTCGGGCGCCTTCCACGACTTCCTCGCGCGCCAGGCGCCCAGCGCCAAGATCGAGCGGGTGCCGATGATGCGCGGCCGCATCGTGGCGCTGGACGACGTCCCGGCCGAGAAGATCCGCCCGCCGGAGGACGTCGCCTGGGTGCTCGACGGCGACCGGGGCATCACCTACGCCGAGGACGTGCCCGAGGGCTCGACGCTCACCGCAGGCACGTGGTGGAACGCGGAGCAAGCCAGGACGCCGCTGGTCTCGTTCGAGGCGGATCTCGCGAAAAACCTCGGCCTCAAGGTCGGCAGCCGCGTCACCGTCAACGTGCTCGGGCGGAACCTCACCGCCACCATCGCCAACCTGCGCAAGGTCGAGTGGCGCAACCTCGGCATCAACTTCGTGATGGTGTTCTCCCCCGGCACCTTCCGCGGCGCGCCGCACTCGGACCTGGCGACGCTCACCCTGCCCGGGGGCACCGACGGCGCGGTCGAGAACCGGATCCTGCGCGACGTCGCCAAGGCGTTCCCCTCCGTCACCAGCGTGCGGGTGAAGGACGCCCTCGATGCCGTCGGCGACCTCGTCGGCCGGCTGGTGCTGGCGATCCGCGGCGCGAGCGCGGTGGCGGTGCTGGCAAGCCTGTTCGTGCTGGCCGGCGCCATTGCCGCGGGGCACCGGGCGCGGCTCTACGACGCCGTGGTGCTGAAAGTGCTCGGCGCGACCTGCGGACGGCTGCTGGCCGCCTACGGCCTCGAATACGGGGCGCTCGGCCTCGTCACCGCCCTGTTCGGGCTGCTCGCCGGCACGCTCGCCGGCTGGGTGATCGTCACCCGGGTGATGCGCCTCGACTTCGTCCTCGACCTGTCGGGGGCGCTGGCGGCGGCCGCGGCCGCGGTGGTGCTCGCCGTGGTGCTGGGGCTCGCCGGGACCTGGCGCATCCTCGGCCAGAAGCCGGCACCGTACCTGCGGCAGTCGTGACCCTTGCGTATCCCCCGCGTGAGCTTGCCGCGATCGTGAACGACGGCATCGGGAGCCGTCGGCGAAGTAGCAGCGAACTTTAATCCCAGACTTCGTGAACAAATTTCACCCGCGGGGATTCATCGAAAGCGCTTTTTCAAGCTCTGCCGGGCTCTTGTGCGGGGCGGCCGAAAGCAACATATTCCGACACGAGGCGCTCGATGGCGCCAGAGGTCCCCTGCGTGGGCCTCGTCTCAAACACCACGCACGAGCGAGCCTTCCGAGGTCACTCCCATGGCATTCGACAACTCTCCCTTCCGCTACGGCGCCCAGGCGCCGTCGCAGGCCGGCACCCAGGTCGCGTTCGACCAGGGCCTGCGGACCTTCATGCTCGGCGTCTACAACAACATGGTCGTCGGGCTCGGCATCTCCGGCCTCGTCGCGCTCGGCCTCAACATGGCCGCCACCACCGCGACCGCGACCGGCCGCCTGGCCCTGACCCCGTTCGGCCAGACGCTCTACAACAGCCCGCTCAAGTGGGTTCTGATGTTCGCCCCGCTCGCCTTCATCCTGGTCTTCTCGATGCGGATGGACCGGATGTCGGCCTCGTCGGCGCGGACGATGTTCTTCGCCTTCGCGGCGGTGATGGGCGCCTCGATGTCGACGCTGCTGCTGGTGTTCACCGGCGCCAGCGTGGTGCGGGTGTTCTTCATCACCTCGGCGACCTTCGGCGCGCTGAGCCTCTACGGCTACACCACCAAGCGCAGCCTTTCGGGGATGGGCTCGTTCTTGATGATGGGCCTGATCGGCATCATCATCGCCTCGATCGTCAACATCTTCCTGGCCTCGTCGGCGCTGCAGTTCGCCGTCTCGGTGCTCGGCGTGCTGATCTTCGCGGGGCTCACCGCCTACGACACCCAGAAGCTGAAGGAGATGTATCTCTCCAGCGGCTTCGACGGCGAAGCGGCGGCCAAGATGTCGGTCAACGGCGCGCTGACGCTGTACCTCGACTTCATCAACATGTTCCAGTTCCTGCTCTCGCTCCTCGGCGACCGCCGCTGAGCGAAGACGGACCCGACGAACGAAGAAGGCCCCGGCGGAAACGCCGGGGCCTTCTTCGTTCTGGGGAGCTACGCTTACGCTGCGCCACTTCCCCCAGCGGGCAATGTCCGCCCTGCGCAGCCCCGGGATGACGGGGGAGGGTCCGGAAAAGGAATCTGAAGATGTGCGAGGCCGATCGCCTGCTCGGGGGAAGGCTCCCCCGCGCCGCGATCCGAGCGCGCAGCGAGCGTACCATCGGCCAAGACGGCACCGGACGAAGGATCGCCGAGCAGAAATCCGAACGCTTCACACGGCCCGCAGGGGCTTCTCCAGCACCGCCAGCACGCGGGCGAGGTCGGTGCCGCGCTTGAGCACCACGCCGGTCGCGGCGACCACGGCGTAGGCGCCCTGGCGGCGCGCGAGCTTCGGGTCCTTCTCGATCCGGTAGAGCGGCATCTCGGAGGTGCGGCGGTAGATCGAGAACACCGCCTTGTCGCGGCGGAAGTCGAGGGCGTAGTCGCGCCACTCCCCCTCCGCGACCCGGCGGCCGTAGAGGTTGAAGATCGTGCGCAGCTCGTGCCGATCGAACGCGATCTGCGGGGCGGTGGATGGGCTCGGGAAGGGGACCACGCGGGCCGTCGAATCGTCTGTCCGGATCTCGCCGCTCGTCCGCTCGGTCATCGTTCCTCCGCCGTCGGCCTGCCGCCGTCGTCTTGCCGTCAGCCGCTGAGGATGGGCCTCGGGTGGCCGGCCCGCAAGAGTCCCGCGGCGGCGATCCGATTCGTTGCGGACGGGACACGCCCAAGAAACAAATGCCGCGCTTTCGCCCCGATCACGCCTTTCCCGAGCCGCGTTGCGGCGGGACAACGAAGGCCGAACCCTCGTCGGGTCGTGCCCGTCGACGCCCGAATCCCGAGCTCCCCAGCCCTCGGGCGTCACCGGATCCCACGACGCGACATCCCAGAGGTTTCGAGACCCAAGGACTTCAGGCCGCCCGCGAGGGCGGCCTTTTTTTGTGCCCGCCCGGCCCGTTCGATCTCCCCGGGGCCCACGGGCAGCGGGAAGGCGCAAAACCCGCTATGAGGCGGACCGACCATGACCGACCCCCGCCCGCCCCGCTTCGACGACGACTTCCGGCAGGCGCTCGACGACCTGTTCGCGTGGCGCCGCGACGTGCGCCGCTTCCGGCCCGACCCGGTGGACGAGGCCCTGCTCCGCCAGAGCCTGGCGGCGGCCCATCGCAGCCCCTCCGTCGGCAACAGCCAGCCGTGGCGCTTCGTGCGCGTCGCCGACCCCGAGCGCCGCGCCGGCGTGGTCGCGAGCTTCGAGAGCTGCAACGCCGATGCGGCCCTGCGCTACGCCGACGCCCGCCAGGCGCAGTATCGCGCCCTGAAGCTCGCGGGCCTGCGCGAGGCGCCGGTGCACCTGGCGGTCTTCTGCGACGAGGCGACCGAGGCGGGCCACGGCCTCGGTCGCGCGACCATGCCGGAGATGCTGCGCTACTCCGTGGTTGGCGCCGTGCAGACCTTCTGGCTCGCCGCCCGCGCCCGCGGCCTCGGCACCGGATGGGTCTCGATCCTCGAGCCGGCGCGCATCGCGGCGCTGCTGGACGTGCCGGGCAGCTGGCACCTCGTCGCCTACCTCTGCGTCGGCTGGCCCGTCGAGGAGCATGCCGACCCCGAGCTCGTCCGCCACGGCTGGCAGGCCCAGGACGCGACGGCGCTGGATCTGATCGAGCGGTAAAGCAGATCTTTCGACGGACGATCGCCTTTATCACGATCAAGCCCGGCGCTTTTTACCGTCTTCCCCGAAGACGGTGAGCAAGCCCGCAGTCGTCGCAGGATGAGCTGGAACGCCGAGCTTGGCCGTGGATTATTGCTGCAGCGAACGGTCACGCTCTGCAGGAAGATCCCAAGATGTCGGTCAGGAAGTACGTGTCCACGAGCCTCGGCGGCGCGCTGCTGGCCGGTCTCGTCGCGGGGGCGCCGGCCCTGGCACGCGAGGTGGTGCCGTTCTCGGACGGGGTGATGCCGGGCTCGGTGGTGATCAGCGTCTCGCAGCGCCGGCTCTACCTCGTGAACGGCGACGGAACCGCGATCCGATACCCCGTCGCGGTCGGCAAGCCGGGCAAGCAGTGGTTCGGCACCAAGTCGATCGACGGCAAGTACGTGCAGCCGGCGTGGTCGCCGCCGAGCGAGGTCAAGCGCGACAACCCGCGCCTGCCGAACCTGATCGTCGGCGGCTCGCCGCACAACCCGATGGGCGCCGCCGCGATGACGCTGTCGGGCGGCGAATACGCCATCCACGGCACCAACCGCCCGAGCTCGGTCGGCACCTGGGCCTCCTACGGCTGCATCCGGATGTACAACCAGGACGTGGTCGACCTCTACGACCGCGTCTCGGTCGGCACCCCGGTCTACGTGACGCGCTGAACGCCCCGGAACCCGCGGGATCAGGCGGCGGGCGGGGCCGTCGCCTCGATCGCCGTGAAGGTCTCCAGGATGTGGTAGGTGTGCGCGATGCCGGCCGGCACGCAGTAGGAATCGCCGGGCTCCAGCGCGACCGTCCGGTCCTCGAGCACCAGCTTGGCTCGGCCGGCGATCACGTAGCCCACGGTCTCGTGCTCCGAGGTGGTGCTCGGCTTGTCGTCGGTCGGCGGCTCGTCGCGCCACATCCGCATGGCGACCAGCGCGCCCTTCGCGAGCGCGATCTCGCCGTCGGCGCCGCTCGGCGCATCCTTGCTCGATACCTTGGTCGTCATCGGGTCCCTCGTCGCGCCATGTGCTTCGCGAGCCCAACAACGGGCCGGCACGGTCGTTCCGGCCGGCGAGGCGCGACGTCAGAAGTCGACGGCGAGCCCCTTCACCTCCCAGTCGTCGTAGCGGACCGGCTCCAGGCCGCCGCGCCCGAGGCGCTCGGGGGCGGCCGAGACCGCGGCGGCCCGCGCGTCGATCGCCCTGCGGCGCTCGGCCGCCTCCGCCAGGGCGCGCGCGGCCGCCGGGGTGAGGGGACGGGGGGCGGTCCCGCCGCCGTCCTCGACGTGTTCGGTCCGGGCTTCGTTGGTCCCGTCGCGGCTGGTTTCACCTTGCATCGGACTCGCTCAAGTGGGAGGGCATCGGGGTCCGGCGGCAGCACGCCGGCACGAAGGGTCTTTCGAGAAGTGGCATCCATGGGCAGAGGGCGCAACGCGTCCGGGCCGGCGCGGGCGGCGGGCGCGACCAAGGGTCCGCGCCCGGGGCCGAAATCGCCGCCGAAATCCGCACCGGAGGCGGTCGAGGCGGACGTCGCCGGCCTCGCCGCGCGCCGGGTGGCGCACGCCGTCGTCGCCGACCTGCTGGGCAAGAACCGCGCCCTCGCCCTGGAGGATGCGCTGGCCCAGGCGTCCCGCGTCGCGGGGCTCGACGCCGGCGATGCCGGTCTGGCGCGGGCCATCGCCACGGTCACCTTCCGCCGCCTCGGCTTCCTCCGGCGCGCGCTCGCCGCGCGGATGGAGCAGGGCCTGCCCGAGGACAAGCCGCGCCTCGTCGCGCTGCTCGCCACCGGCGCCGCCCAGATCCTCGACCTCGCCGTTCCCGACCATGCCGCGGTCGACCTCGCGGTGCGCCTGGCCAAGGCCGATCCGCAGGCGCGGCATCTCGCCGGCCTCGTCAACGCGGTGCTGCGCCGGGTCGTGCGCGAGCGCGAGGCGATCCTGGCCGAATGCGACGACCCGCTCGAGGCCAACACCCCGGATTGGCTGGCCGCGCGCTGGCGCGAGGCCTACGGGCCGGAGAAAGCCGCCGCCATCGCCCGCGCGCACCTGGCCGGCGCCGCGATCGACCTGACCCTGAAGGGCGAGGCCGGCGACTGGGCCGAGCGCCTCGGCGCGGCGGCGCTGCCCACCGGCTCGCTCCGGCTCGGCGACCTGCGGGTGCCGGTCTCCGAGCTTCCCGGCTTCGCCGATGGCGCGTGGTGGGTGCAGGATGCCGCCGCCGCGATCCCCGCGCGGCTCCTCGGCGCGCAGCCCGGCGAGCGCATCGCCGACCTCTGCGCCGCGCCGGGCGGCAAGACCGCGCAGCTCGCGAGCCGGGGCGCCGTGGTGACCGCGCTGGACCGTTCGGCCCCGCGCCTGGAGCGCTTGTCCGAGAACCTCGCCCGCCTCGGGCTGACCGCCGAGGTGGTCGTCGGCGACGCGCTCGCCTTCGAGCCCCCAAAGCCGTTCGACGCGGTGCTGCTCGACGCGCCGTGCTCGGCCACCGGCACGATCCGCCGCCATCCGGACGTCGCCTGGACCAAGACCGAATCCGACCTGATCCGCCTGCACCTCCTCCAGGCGCGCCTGCTCGACAAGGCCGCGACCCTGGTGCGGCCGGGCGGGCGCCTCGTCTACTGCACCTGCTCGCTGGAGCAGGAGGAGGGCGAGCGCCAGGTCGCCGCCTTCCTGAAGCGCAACGGCGCGTTCGAGCGGGTGCCGGTGCGGGCGGACGAGGTCGGCGGCCTCGACGGCGTGATCAACGCCGACGGCGACCTGCGCACGCTCCCGGCCCACCTCGAAGGCTCGGACAGCCGGCGCGGCGGCCTCGACGGCTTCTTCGCGAGCCGGCTGCGGCACAAGGGGTAGCGCGGGGGGCAGGGGAGCGTCCCGACCGGCCGATTGCCACGCAGGCATGCGCCGCCGTAGGAAGCGCGACGCGACCGCCCCGTCTCGGAAGTGCGGCCGCGCATCGCCGGGCCGACGTCGCCCGGCTCGGAGGAGCATGATGCAGAGCTTCGTTCGGGCCAAGCTGCACGGCATCCGCGTGACGGGCGCCGACCTGAACTATCACGGCTCGATCACGCTCGATGCCGACCTCTGCCGCGAGGCGGGGCTCGACCCGCTCGAATTCGTCGAGATCTGGAACAAGATGTCGGGGGCGCGGATCAGCACCTACGTGCTGTACGGCCCCGCCGGCTCGCGCTGCTGCGTCCTGAACGGCGCCGCCGCCCGCACCTGCCAGGTCGGCGACGAGGTCATCATCGCCTCGGCGAGCTACGGCGGCGTCGACGACGTGATCGCCCACAAGCCGCGCGTGCTGATCTTCGGCGACGGCAACGCCGTGGTCGACCGGGTCGTCTACGACGTGTTCCGCGACGACGAGGGCCGGCTCGACATGCGCATCCTCGAAGCGGAGACGGGCGCCGAGGAGCCGCCGCGGGTGGCGACCCACATCCGCGTGGCGTGAGCGTCGCGCCCCCTCGGGACGGAGGAGGGAAGCGGCGCCGCCCGCCGCGGCGCGGCCTCAGGTGGCGGGGAGCGCCCGCGGCGCCGGGCGCCGCTGATGCCGGACCAGCGACAGGGCCAGCCCCGACAGGGTCAGCAGGTCGCAGGTGAGCCCGAAGACCGAGCCGACGAGGCCGTTGTGGACGGCCCAGCACAGGCTGGCGCCGAGGAAGAGGCGCCGCATGCCCTGCGGATCGCCCTGGAGGCGGGCAGCCGTCGCCAGGAGGGCGCCGAGCCCGGCGCAGTCCGACGGCCAGCCGGACCAGGTCGCGAGCGTCGTCCCGGCGGCGACCAGCGTCGTCGCGGCGAAGAGCGGTGCCACCCAGGCGGCACGGCCCGCGGGCCCGATCGCCTGCGCCGAGACGAGGTTCTGCAGCAGGGCGATGGCGCACATCGCCGTGCCGGTGAGCGCGCCGAGATGCAGGTAGTGCAGGCCGAAGGCGGCGGCGCATCCGGCCGAGGCGAGAAGCATCCCGCGCCGATGCGGCAGGATCCCGGCGGCGAAGCCGAGCAGCAGGCCGAGGGTTCCGAAGAGGTCGAGATGCGGCTTCGCCGCGGCCCATCCGCTCAGGGCCAACGTCATCAGGGTCATGGTCCGCGCCCGGTCGGCGCGGAAGCGCGCCGCACTGGCGGCAGGCGCTAGGTCGTCATGGTAACCGGTCGGTTAACGGCCATTTCCAGTGCCCGCCCCCGTCGCTGCGGCGCAACCGCAGATCACCGCGTGGGGCGGCGCGGGCGGGACCCTCCGACGGGGGCCGGAAGCCTCTACGCCGTGCCGGCGGCTCGGGCCGCCGCGCCGACCGCCCGGTCGCGCCCGGCGCCCATCCCGGCGACGCCCGCCGCCGCGATGATCGTCGCGAACAGGGCGGCCGGGAGGACCCAGCCGTCGGTGGCGTCGTGGGCGAGGCCGAAGCCGAGGGGGCCGAGCGAGGCGAAGACGTAGCCGATCCCCTGCGCCATCGCCGAGAGGGCGCCGGCCGAGGCGGCGTCGCGGGTGCGCAGGACGAGGAGGCTCAAGCCCAGCCCGAAGCAGCCGCCGATGCCGAGGCCGAGGAGCCCGGAGGCGGGGAACCGCAGGCTCTCCGGGCCGAAGGCGAGGACGAGGAAGCCGGTCAGCGTCGCGGCCAGCACCGCGACGATCCAGCCGCGCTGGTCGCGCACGCGCGCGGCCAGCATCGCCACGACGAGGGCGCCCGGCGCCTGATGCAGCGTCACCACCGAGGCGACGAGGCCGGCATCCAGCGCCGGGAGCCCGCGCCCCTGCAGGATCGCCGGCAGCCAGCCGAACAGCACGTAGGCGAGCGAGGATTGCAGGCCCATGAAGGCGGTGACCTGCCAGGCCAACGGATCGCGCAGGAGCCGGCCCGGCGCGGCCGCCGACGACCGCTCCGGCACAGCCCGGCTCAACGGTGCCCAGGCGAGGGCGGCGACGACCGCCGGCAGCGCCCAGACCGCGAGCGCCAGCGGCCAGCCCCGGCCGATCGCCTGCTCCAGCGGCACCGCGAGGCCGGCGCCGGCGGCGGCCCCGAGGCAGAGCGTCATGGTGTAGAGCCCGGTCATCGCCCCGGCGCGGCCGGGGAAGTCGCGCTTGACCACGGCCGGCAGCAGCACGTTGGCGAGCCCGATGCCGAAGGCGGCGACCGCGGTGCCGGCGAACAGCGCCGCGACACCGCCGAGGCCGCGCAGGGCCAGGCCGGCCGCGACCACGACGATGCCGAGGAGCACGCCGCGGTCGGCGCCGAGCCGTCGCAGGATCAGCGGCGTCAGCGCGCAGGCGAGGCCGAGGCAGAGGACGGGGAGGGTGGTCAGCACCGCAGCCCCCGCCGCGGAGAGACCCGTCGCCGCGCGGATGGACGAGAGCAGCGGCCCGACGGTGCTCAGCGCCGGGCGCAGGTTGAACGCCACCGCCATCAGGCCGCAGGTCAGCAGGAGGGGCGGGATGCGCCGCGCCGCTCTCACGCGAGCCGCCGGGCCCGGAGGGCGCCCGCGAGGCAGGCGGCGAGCATCGCCGCGAAGGGCCAGTCGCCGGCCCGGCCGTAGAGGGTGCCGCCGAGGATGCGGACGGGCAGGTCGGCATCGAGCACCGCCTCCTGCTCGATCGGCAGCTGCGCGACGACGCGCCCGTGCGCGTCGATCACCGCCGAGATCCCGGTGTTGGCGTCGCGCACCAGCGGCAGGCCCTCCTCGACGGCGCGCAGGCGGGCCTGCGCCAGGTGCTGGCGCGGGCCAGGCGTGTCGCCGAACCAGGCGTCGTTGGTCACGTTAAGGATCAGGCCGGGGGGCCGATCGGCGGCGGTGGCGCCGGCCGGCAGGATCGCGCCGGGGAAGATCGCCTCGTAGCAGATCGTCGCCGCCACCGGCGGCAGGCCCGGCACGTTGAGGATGCGCTGGCCGGCGAGCGTCCCGGCCGAGAAGCCGCCCGGCACGGCCACGAACTGGCGCAGGCCCACCGCCCGCAGGGCCGCGTCGAGGGGCGCGGGCAGGTACTCGCCGAACGGCACGAGGTGGACCTTGTCGTAGCTGTCGACGATGCGGCCGCCGGGCTCGATCGCCATGATCGCGTTGAAGTAGCGCAGGCGCTCGCCGGGCAGCGGCTCCTCGGCGCGGGCCGCGCCGGTGATCAGGTGCTGGCCGGGCTCCAGCCCGGCGCCGACCTGCGCCATCGCCGCGGGATCGCGCTGGATCAGGAACGGGAAGGCCGATTCCGGCCAGAGGATGTGCGTCGGCGCCGCCTCGCCGGCCTCCGGCGGGCGCCGGCTCAGCTCGACGTAGCGGTCGACGATGTCCTGCCGGTTCTCGGGGCGGAACTTCGCGTCCTGGGGCAGGTTCGGCTGCACCAGCCGCAGGCGCACCCCGGCGATGGTGGGGGCGGGATCGGGCCCGACCCGCTCCGCGCCGTGGAGCGCCATGGCGGCCAGCACGATCGCGGCGGCGGCCGTCGGGCCGAGGCGGCTGCGCGGATGCGAGCCGGTGGCGAGCGTCGCCGGCGCGGCGCAGACGAGGACGGCGAGCAGCGTCAGGCCGTAGAGCCCGACGAGGGAGGCCGACTGCATCAGCCAGAGGTTCTGGCCGAGCGCCATGCCGAGGGTGTTCCAGGGGAAGCCGGTGAAGACGTGCCCGCGCACCCACTCGGCGCCCGCCAGCCCGAAGGCGAGGCCGGCGATGCGCGCCGGGCCGCGGACCCAGAGCAGGCCGGCGACGGCGAAGCCCGCGGCGTAGAACAGCCCGAGCGCCAGCGGCAGGCCGACGACGCCGAGCGGCAGCGCCCACAGGAACTCGTCGGCCTCCACGAGGAAGGCCGAGCCGAGCCACCACAGCCCGGCGAACAGGTAGCCGAAGCCCCAGGCCCAGCCGACCAGCGCGCAGGGGCGGAGCCGGGCGGCGACCGTGCTGCGCGAGCCCGCCGCCCCGTCCACCAGCCAGACCGCGACGACGAGGGACACGGCCAGCGCGGGCAGGAGGCCGAGGGGCGGCATCGCCAGCGCGCCGACGCTGCCGGCGAGGAAGCTCAGGGCGAGCCGGCGCCAGCCGCGCAGCAGCATGACGCCGTTGGCCAGGCGCGCGGCCGCGCCGCCCGGCAGCGTGGCTGCTGGGGGCGCTTCGGGAGCCGGCGTCACGGTGCGGGCGTCTCGATCGCGTTGACGGCAGGGGGCGCGGCGGGCGGGGGCAGGGCGAGCGGCACGGCGGAGGCCGCGATGCGGGCGGGCCCGCGCTGGAAGCGCAGGCGCTTGAGGCGGCGCGGGTCGGCGTCGAGCACCTCGAACTCGAGGTCGCCGGGGCCGGCGATGAGCTCGCCGCGCGAGGGCACGCGGCCGGCCAGCGTCACGATCATGCCGCCGATCGTGTCGATCTCCTCGGCCATCTCGCCCACCGCCGCGACGAGGTCGACGCCGGTGGCCTCGGAGACCTCGGCCAGCGGCGCGCGGGCGTCGGCCACGAACACCTCGGCCTCGCCTTCGAGGCGCTGGACGAGGCGGCCCTCGACCACGTCGTGCTCGTCCTCGATGTCGCCGACCACCATCTCGATGAGGTCCTCGATCGAGATCAGCCCATCGGTGCCGCCGTACTCGTCGATGACGAGCGCCATGTGGGTGCGGGTCGCCTGCATCCGCACCAGCAGGTCGATCGCCGGCATCGAGGGCGGCACGAACAGCACCGGCCGCTGGATGCGGGTGGAGGCGAGCGTCGCGGTGAGGTCGACGTTGCCGAGGTTGAGCGTGCGCAGGGCGCGGGCGGGCGCCCGGCGCACCCGCGGGGCGGGCTTCTGCGCGTCCTTCAGTGCATCCTTGGCCGCCTCGGCCTCGGCGGGGGCGGGCGTCGCGCCATTGGCGGCGGCCGCGGCGCTGCGGCGCGGGGCGGCCTCGGCCCGCGCGGCGATGTGGTCCACGAAGTCGCGGATGTGGACCATGCCGCGCGGGTCGTCGAGCGTCTCGCCGTAGACCGGCAGGCGGGAATGGCCGGCGGTGCGGAACAGCTTCAGCAGGTCGCCGAGGCTGGTCTCGACGGAGACCGCGACGATGTCGGCCCGCGGGATCATCACGTCGTCGACGCGCACCTTGTGCAGCCCGAGAACGTTCTTGAGCATGGCGCGCTCGAGCGGCGAGAACGCGTTCTCGCCCGAATCGGGCTCGGCCAGGGCCTCTTCGATGTCGCCGCGCAGCGAATCGCGCGGTTTCAGGTGCAGCACCTGGAGGAGGCGATCGTACCAGGGCTCGCGCGCACCCGATTCCGCCTCGTTGGAACTGAGCGCGGCCTGGGCCGCGCCGCGACTTCGATCGTGGGTCATGTCTCTCGTGTCTGGGATCGGTTGGGACGTCGTCGCTCAGCCGGCCGCGGAGTCCGCGTAAGGGTCGGGCACGCCGAGGGTCGCGAGCGCCGCGACCTCCAAGGCCTCCATGGCCTCCGCGTCCGCGTCGCCGGTCTCGTGGTCCTGACCGAGCAGGTGGAGGGTGCCATGAACCAGGAGATGCGCGAGGTGGTGGACGAGCGGCTTCGACTGCTCGGCACTTTCGCGCACCAACGTGTCGTACGCAAGAACGACGTCGCCGAGCGGCACCGCGACGCCGGCATGGGCGGGCTGCGGCGAGGACGGAAACGACAACACGTTGGTGGGCCGGTCCTTGCCCCGCCAGGTCCGGTTGAGCGCCTGCACGGTCGCGTCGTCGGCGAGCAGGACGCTGACCTCGACCGGGCCGGCGGGCGGCTCGGGGGCCGCGGCGAGACCGGCCTCGACGGCGCGAATCACGAAGGCTTCGAGGTCGGGGACCGCGCCGCTCCAGCGTTCGTCCTCGATCGCCACCTCGACAACCATGTCGATCGCGTGCCCCATCACGCGAGCGGCCGCCGCCGCGGGTTCGGGTTGCGGTCGGCATCCGCCTCGCCGTGTGCCGCGCCCTCGTAGGCGGTGACGATGCGGCGCACGAGGTCGTGGCGGACCACGTCCTTGTCCCGGAAGGTGATGCGGCCGATGCCCTCGACGCCGTCGAGCACCCGCACCGCCTCGACCAGCCCCGACTTCTGCCCCGGCGGCAGGTCGACCTGGGAGGGATCGCCGGTAACGATCATCCGCGAGTTCTCGCCGAGCCGGGTCAGGAACATCTTCATCTGCATCGAGGTGGTGTTCTGCGCCTCGTCCAGCAGCACGATCGCGTTGGTGAGCGTGCGCCCGCGCATGAAGGCCAGCGGCGCGATCTCGATCACCCCGGTCTGCAGGCCGCGGTCGACGTGGCGCGCCTCCATGAAGTCGTAGAGCGCGTCGTAGATCGGGCGCAGGTACGGGTCGACCTTGTCGCGCATGTCGCCGGGGAGGAAGCCGAGGCGCTCGCCGGCCTCGACCGCCGGGCGCGAGAGGATCAGCCGCTCGGCGTGGCCCTGCTCCAGCAGCGAGACCGCGTGGCCGACGGCGAGCCAGGTCTTGCCGGTGCCGGCCGGACCCTCGGCGAAGACGAGCTCGTTGGCGCGCAGGGCCTTGATGTAGGCGTCCTGTGCCGCGTTCCGGGCGCGGACCGCGCCGCGCTTGCGCGTGGCGATCTGCTCGAAATGCGGCCGGTCCGGCTCGGCGGCGATGGCGGCTGCCGGGAACAGCTGGCCCTGGACGGTGGCCTCCTGGATCGCGCCGTCGACGTCGCCCAGCGTCAGGGCGCTGCCGCCGGTCCGCACGCGGGCGTAGAGCTTCTCGAACACCCGGCGGGCACGCTCGGTCGCGTCCGGCGAGCCCTTGAGCACGACGTGGTTGCCCAGCGCGGTGGCCGTCACCTCCAGCCGGCGCTCGATATGCGCGACGTTCTGGTCGTACTGGCCGAAGACGAGGCTCGCGAGGCGGTTGTCGTCGAAGGTCAGCGAGACCTCGACCGGCTCGTCGTGGCCGAAGCCCGGGCCGAGCGGCCGCGCGGCGGGCCCGCGCCCGCGCAAGGGGCCGCTGCGCCCGGCCGTTCCGTCGAATGACGCCACGAACACTCCCTTCATCGCCCGGCCCGCCGCCCTACGCGGCCGCCGCGGCCTCAATCGCCGCGCCGAACAGGCTGTTGGTCCCCGCCTCGACGATGCGCACGGGCACGACCTGCCCGATGCGGGAGGTGGGGGCGTCGAACTGAACGGCGAGCAGGTGCGGCGTCTTGCCCGCGACCTGGCCGGGCCTGCGGCCGGCCTTCTCGACCAGGACCTCGACCACCTGCCCCACCGCCGCGCGCTGGAACGCGTGGCGCTGCGCGTCGAGCAGCGCCTGCAGAGCGTGCAGGCGGCCGGTCATCACGTCCTCCGGGACCGCGTCGCTGCGCTCAGCGGCCGGCGTGCCGGGGCGCGGGCTGTACTTGAAGGAATAGGCGCTCTCGAACCCGATGTCGGAGACGAGCCGCATCGTGTCGGCGAACTCGGCGTCGGTCTCGCCGGGAAAGCCGACGATGAAGTCCGAGGACAGGGCGATGTCGGGGCGGGCCCTGCGGACGCGGTCGATGATCCGCCGGTAGGCGTCGCCGGTGTGGCGCCGGTTCATCGCGGACAGGATCCGGTCGGAGCCCGACTGCACCGGAAGGTGCAGGTAGGGCATCAGCGCCGGGATCTCGGCATGGGCCGCGATCAGGTCGTCGCCCATGTCGTTGGGGTGGCTCGTGGTGTAGCGGATCCGCGCGATGCCCGGCACGCGCGCCACCGCGCGGATCAGGTCGGCCAGCGTCGCCGCGCCGCCGTCGGCCCCGAGCCCGTGATAGGCGTTCACGTTCTGGCCGACGAGGCCGATCTCGCGGACCCCGCCGGCGGCGAGCTTCTCCGCCTCCGCGACGACGGCGGCGACGGAACGCGAGACCTCGGCGCCGCGGGTGTAGGGCACCACGCAGAACGCGCAGAACTTGTCGCAGCCCTCCTGCACCGTGAGGAAGGCGGAGACGCCCGCGGTGCGGCGCGCCGGCAGGTGGTCGAACTTGTCCTCGACGGGGAATTCGGTGTCGACCACGCGCCTGGCATGCGAGCGGGCGAGCAGGTCCGGCAGCCGATGGTAGCTCTGCGGCCCGACGACCACGTCCACCACGGGCGCGCGGTGCAGGATCTCGGAGCCTTCCGCCTGCGCGACGCAGCCGGCGACGACGATGCGGGTGTCGCGGCCTTCGAGCTTCCGCGCGTCCTTGAGCACGCGCAGCCGGCCGAGCTCGGAATAGACCTTCTCGGCCGCCTTCTCGCGGATGTGGCAGGTGTTGAGCACCACCACGTCCGCCTCCTCGACGGCGTCGGTGGCGGAGAACCCCTGCTCGGCCAGGACGTCCGCCATGCGGGCGGCGTCGTAGGCGTTCATCTGGCAGCCGTAGGATTTGACGAAGGCTTTTTTCGACACCGCGTCGGGTCCCGGGTTCCTTGGGATACGGCGCGCGAACATCTCTGCGGCCGAGGCGGCACGCCTCTATCATAGATCCGGCCCGCCGTCGCGACCCGGTCCGAGCGCTTGCCAATTCGTATCCTATAGAATACGAACATTTAGGATTCCGGCCCGACGCACGGCTGATTTCGATGCTTGGCTCGGCGCCTTGCGGGATCCGCGTGCCCAGGCGCGGATCGCGATCCGGATCGACCGTCTCGCTCTGGGCAATGCCGGCGACGCGAAGCCGGTCGGCTCCGGGGTGAGCGAGATGCGCATCGATTACGGACCTGGCTACCGACTGTACTTCATCCGTCGCGGCGAAGCCCTGATCGTTCTGCTCTGCGGCGGAGACAAGGGCAGCCAGCAACGGGATATCGTGCGGGCCAGGGCGCTGGCCGCAGATCTGAAGGACGGAGACGGCGGATGACCGAGACGCAGCCCTACGATTCGGCAGACTATCTCGAGACCGACGAGGCGCTGGCGGAATACCTCACCGCGGCCTTCGAGGAAGGAGACACGGCGCTCTTCCGCCACGCGCTCGGCGTCGCCGCCCGCGCCCGCGGCATGACGCGGATCGCCCGCACCTCCGGCCTGTCGCGCGAGAGCCTGTACAAGGCCCTCTCCGAGGAGGGCAATCCGAGCCTCGATACGACGGTGCGCGTGCTGAGGGCGATGAACCTGCGGCTGACGGCGACCGTGCCGCACGCGCCCGAACCGGCCTGACGGGATTCAGGCCGCCGCCGTGCCGTCCGTGAGGCCCGGCAGCGGCCGGGCGGGCGTGTGGCCCGGCACCCCCGCGTGGCCCTGCATCGCCCCCGGGCCCTTCATCGCGGCGCGGACGGCGGCCTCGGCCTGGGCCGTGACGGCCTTGCGGTCGGTGCCGGCCTCGAAGGCGATCGGCTGGCCCCAGACCACGTGGACGTCGATCGGCCCGCGCTCGAAGAACAGGGCGAGATGGGGGGCGAGGTCCATGTCGCCGTACCACGCGATCTCGGGGCGCTCGGCCCGGCCCACGGGCAGGCCGTTGCGGCGCGGATAGGTGATCGCCAGGGGCTGCAGGCGGATGCGGTCGAGGCCGCCGTCGGCCCCTCGCGCCTGGATCGCGGCCCGCGCCGCGCCGACGAGCGAGGAGCGGAACGGCAGCAGGCGGGTGCCGTCGCCGGTGGTGCCCTCGGCGAACAGCACCACGAGCTCGCCCCGCGCCAGCCGGTCGCCGATCGCGGCGTTGACGGTCGCGGTCGCGCCGCGCCGCGCCCGGTCGATGAACACCGTGCGCTGGAGGGCGGCGAGCGTGCCGATCACCGGCCAGCCGGCGATCTCGGACTTCGCCACGAAGGAGAGCGGCCGCAGCGAGCCGACGGCGATGATGTCGAGCCAGGAGACGTGGTTGGCGAGCACCAGCGCGGCCTCGCCGGGGCGGGGCGGGGTGCCGCTCTGCGTCACGCGCACCGAGAACAGGGCCAGGAACACCCGGTGGAACAGCGCCGGCGCGAGGCCCCATCCGCGGCGCTCGCCGAAGCGCAGGGCCAGCCAGTGCGGACCGGCGAGCAGCGCGAAGGCCAGCGCGCAGACGACCAGGCGCAGGGCCACCCCGACGCGCGTCACCGGGCGCTCACGTCAGGTCGGCGCGCATGGTGAGCGCGGTCGCGCGGCTGCCGTCGGCCTGCGCGTAGTAGCCGGTCCGCGTGCCCACCCGGGTGAACCCGTGCCGGGCGTAGAGCTTGAGCGCGGGCGCATTGCCCTCGTCGACCTCCAGGTGGACCTGCGCGACGCCGATCAGCGCCAGGTGCCCGAGATGCTCGCGCAGCAGCCGATGGCTCAGGCCGCCGCCGCGGGCGGAGGGCGCCAGCACGACGGTGAGGATCTCGGCCTCGTCGGCGACCTTGCGGGACAGGATGAAGCCCTGCATCGCGCCGGCCCGCCACAGGGCGTGCCCCTGCGTCGCGCGCTCGCACAGCATCCGCTCGAACTCGTGCGCGTCCCAGGGCCGCGCGAAGGCGGTGGCGTGGAGCCGGGCGAGCGTGCGCGCCTGGTCGGCCTCGCGCAAGGGCGCGACGTAGGGCTCGGGGCCCCAGGCCTCCCACCAGGCGAGCCACCATTCCAGCGGCCAGAAGGGCGAGACCGGGCGGCTCATGCCTGTGGCCCTCGATGCCGCCGCATCGCGGGCGATCCGCCGCATCGGCGGCGCGCCTTCGCGCTTGCCGGCGGCCGAAGGCCGCTGGAACGGTCCGAGCGATGAGGCTTGCGTGTCATCGGCGGGCGATCCGCGCGTGGTCCTGCGGCTGGGCGTCGGCCCCGCGCAGGTACATCGGCCGGGGCAGGGCCTGGGCCGGGTCGGCGACCAGGCCGAGCGAGGCGACCCAGGCGATGTCGGGCCCGCCGGCGCCCGCGACGTCGACCGCGATCCCGCGGGCCCGGAGCACGGCCGCCAGGAGGGCGGCACCGGAGCCGACGAGGGTGATGGGGCCGGCCCCGAGCCGGTCGGCGGCCTCCTCGAGGCGCAGGTGCGTCGGCGGCACGACGATGCCGTCGCCCGCGCTCATCGCCTGGAGGTAGACCGCACCGTGGCGGGCATCGATCGCGGCGGCGATCAGGCCGTCGCCGTTCAGCGCCAGCTGCGGCGCCAGCAGCGCCGAGAGGGTGGTGACCCCGACCACGGGAATGCCGGCGGCGAGGCCGACGGCGCGGGCCGCCGACAGGCCGACGCGCAGGCCGGTGTAGCTGCCGGGGCCGACGGTGACGGCGACGCGGGACAGGCCCTCGAACCCGGCCTCGAACCGGGCCATCACCCGCTCGACCAGCGGCAGCAGCGCCTCGGCGTGGCCGCGGGCGAGCGTCATGGATTCCTGCGCGAGCAGATCGACGGACCCGTCGGCCGCCTCGGTCGCGACGCAGGCCGAGCAGAGCTCGAGTGCCGTGTCGATGGCCAGGATATGCACGCCCACTCCCGTTCGCCGGGGCTTCGCTCCCGTCCGCCCTCTGAAGGAAGCCGCGAGCCTAAGCCAAAACGGCCGCGCCCGTCAGTGCGGGGCGGCCGTCGGCGCGCGGTTCGGGAGAAGGTGTTGCAAAGGCGCTTCGGGTGCCGGCTGGGCGCGCACCCGAAGCGCCGCGATTTCGAAGCGCCGGTCTCAGACCGCCTGGACTTCCCGGATCTCGGGCAGGAAGTGCTTGAACAGGTTCTGCACGCCGTGCCGGAGCGTCGCGGTCGAGGACGGGCAGCCGGAGCAGGCGCCCTTCATCTCCAGGTAGACGATGCCTTCCTTGTAGCCGCGGAAGGTGATGTCGCCGCCGTCGCCCGCCACGGCCGGGCGCACGCGGGTCTCGAGCAGGTCCTTGATCGTCACCACGGTGTCGTGGTCGGCGGCGTCGTAGAATTCCTCGGCGTCGTCGTCGGCCTGCGCGGAGCCTTCCGCCATCACCGGCGCGCCGGACTGGAAGTGCTCCATGATCGCGCCCAGAAGGGCCGGCTTGACCTGCGGCCACTCGTCGACGCCGTCGGCCTTGGTCACCGAGATGAAGTCGTGGCCGAAATACACGCCGGCGACGCCGGGCACGTCGAACAGGCGCTGCGCCAGGGGCGAGCGGGCGGCGCCGTCCGCGTCCTTGGCCTCGAAGGTGCCCTCCTGCAGCACCACCCGGCCGGGCAGGAACTTCAAGGTGGCGGGGTTCGGGGTCGCTTCGGTCTGGATGAACATGTCTGACAGGATCCTCGTCCGCTGCGCCGGTTCAAGGCCGGCCGGGAACGGCGCGTCTCGCGCCATCCTCCATGTGGACCGCGGACCGAATTTTCTCAACCGGCGCGGGCAATCGACGGGCCCCGCCGGCAATGGGCAATCGCCGCCGGCAATCGACGGGCGCGGCCGGCAATCGACAAGCGCGTGGGCTTGGTGTATCGCGGCGCCAACTCAAAACAGGATGCCGAAATCCTGACGCCCGCAAGCCCATCCGGGGCAGCGCGGCGCGACGGCCGGAGCTATTCATGAACATCATCCAGCAGCTCGAGCAGGAAGAAGTCGCTCGACTGAACAAGACCATCCCCGACTTCCAGCCCGGCGACACGGTGATCGTGAACGTCAAGGTCAAGGAAGGCGAGCGCACCCGCGTCCAGGCCTACGAGGGCGTGGTGATCGCGCGCTCCGGCGGCGGCCTCAACGAGAGCTTCACCGTCCGCAAGATCTCCTACGGCGAGGGCGTCGAGCGCCTGTTCCCGGTCCACGGCCCGCTGATCGATTCGATCAAGGTGGTGCGCCGCGGCAAGGTACGCCGGGCCAAGCTGTACTACCTGCGCGATCGCCGCGGTAAGTCCGCCCGCATCGCCGAGCGCACCGACAAGAACAAGGGCAAGGCGAAGGCCGCGCCGGCCGCCGCCGAGTAGTCCGCGCCTCCCCGTACGGGGAGCGGACGCGACGAGAAAAGCCCGCCGCGATCCGATCGCGGCGGGCTTTTCGTTGCCGCGGTTGCGTGCCGGCCGAGGCGCTCAGGCGGTGCGCAGGGCCCGGCGCTTGCTCGAGGCGGTCACCTGCATCAGCCCGACCATCACCAGGATCGTGCCGACGTAGACGATGCCCTGGAGCGCGGTCGGGCGGTCGGTGTAGCCGACGAGCGCGTGCAGCACGCGGCCCGGCCAGCCGTTCTCCGGGATCAGGCCGGACGAGTTCCACAGGATCTGGTCGAGCCCGGTGACGATGCCGGCGTTCGACAGGAACTGCGCCGCCTGCGCCGCGAGGCCGGCGGCGAGGAAGATGATCAGCGCGCTCGTCACCGAGAACACGTAGCGGCTCGGGATCGCGGCGAGGCCGAAATAGCTGATGCCCGAGAGCAGGGCGCCTGCGCCGACGCCGGCGAGCGCCCCGGCCTGCAGGTCGGCCCCCGACGCCCCCGAGGCGACGAGGCCGTAGAGGAACAGCACCAGCTCCGCGCCCTCGCGCAGGATCGCCGCGCCGACGACCAGCGCCAGCGCCGCCGCGGTGCGCTGCCCGGAGCGGACGGCCTCGCCCGCCGCCCGCAGCTCGCCCGCGAGCTCGCGCCCGTGGGCCGCCATCCAGGTGTTGTGCCAAACCAGCATCAGCACGGCGACGATGAGCACGGCGGCGTTGAGCAGGTCCTGCCCCGCGCCCTCGAACGCGTCCGAGATCTTCTCGGCGAACAGCGCGACGAGGGCGGCGCCGGCCAGGCCCCCGACGATTCCGAGCGCGACCCAGCGGCCGCGCCCGGGAATGCCGCGGGTGGCCGCCAGCACGATCGAGATGATGAGGCCCGCCTCGATGACCTCGCGGAAGGCGATGACGAAGGCTCCGATCATGCGGATATCCCGGCTTTCGCGTTGATGGGGCGCTCGCGCGCTACCAGATCCAGAACAGAAGCGCCCAGTTCGCCACCGCGAGGCCCGCGGCGGCACCGATGCACAGGGTGGTGGCGACCCGGCGCGGGCCGCCGGCCGACAGGCCGGCGATCCGCCAGGCCAGCCAGAGGCTCCACAGGCTGGCCCCGCCGAGGAGGCCGGCGCGGACCTCGTCGACGTAGGGCAGGACGAAGCCCTCGCCGCGCAGGAAGGTGACCGTGAGCGCTGAGAGGCCGAGGAAGACGCCGCAGCCGGCGATCGGGATCAGCGCCTGCGTCAGGTGGTGGAAGCGGGCGGTAGACCACGGCCCGCCCGCGCGGGTCGCGAGCGCGACCAGGCCGGTCAGCGCGAGCCCGATGCCGAGGCAGGCGGCGGCGATGTAGGCGAGCAGCATCGCGCCGTCGAGGAGGGTGAGCACGTCGTTGTGCTCGGGGTAGTTCGTCAGCACGAACCACGGCGCCGAGGTCTCCAGCGGCCAGGTGACGCCGCGCTCGATCAGCCAGGTGGCGAGCCATTGCTTGCCGTCGATGTACCAGGGGCTCGACGACCACTGGAACGCGCCGACGGCGAGGCCCATCATGCCGAACAGGATCAGCACGGTCTGGTCGAGGGAGGGCTCGTCGCCGGCCACGTGCACGATCTCGTGGTTCGGCGAGCGGCGGGCCAGCCGCACGGCGCCGCGATAGCCGCTGCAGCGCCCGCACATGTGGCAGGCGCCCGAGCCGCGCATGGTCTTCACCGTCACGAGGGGGGCGCAGTTGAAGCCTTGCCCCGGCTTCGGCTTCGGCGAGGCGCTCCAGGCGGCGCCGTCGACCTGGAAGCTCACCGGCGCGAGCTTGGAGAGCACCGCGAACACGCCGTTGACCGGGCAGAGGTAGCGGCACCACACCCGCTTGTTGCGCCCGTACACGGCGCCGACGAGGATCGCCGCCACGGTCGAGCCGCCGAGCACGGCGAGCACCGGCTTCGGGTAGCCGTAGACGCTGACCATCTGGCCGTAGACCGTGGTGCCGGCGAACGCCAGGAACGGCCACCCGCCCCAGGTGATCCAGCGCGGCACGGCGCGGCCGAGGCTCCACCGGCTGGCGAACTCGGTGAGCGTGCCTTCGGGGCACAGCACCCCGCACCAGGCGCGCCCGGCGATCACCATGCTGAGCAGCACGAACGGCCACCAGATGCCCCAGAACGCGAATTGCGCCGCCAGCGTCAGGTTCGACCAGAGATGGGCGCCGCGGTCGGGCAGCGGCAGGAAGGCGGGCACGGCCACGAGCACGACGTAGATGCCGACCACCGCCCACTGGATGGTGCGCAGCACGCCGCCGTGCCGGCGGAGCCAGTCGCCGAAGTCGGCGAGGCGTCCGTCGATCCAGGCCTCCCGGCCGGGGCTGAGGGTCGCGCCGGCCACCGGCTACTTCGCCACCGAGTCCTTGGCCACCAGCGTCGCCTTCGCCTCCGGATGGAAGTCGTCGAAGACGTCGTAGCTGCCAGGATCGAGGGTGCGGAAGATGATCGACGAGGTCGAGCCGGCGGCGAGCGCCTTCTCGCGCTTCAGCTCGAGGCTCTCGAACTCCACCGGCGAGGTTCCGGTGTTCGAGATCTCCAGCTTGAAGCGGGTCTTGGCCGGAACCTCGATGATCGCGGGCAGGATCACGCCGTCCTTCATCTCGACCTTGATCACGGGCATGTCGTCGGCGCGCGCGGCCCGAGGCGCCAGGAGAAGCGGCGCCAGGAGAAGCGGTGCGAGGGCGAGCAGCGCCCAGCGGGCGGGAAGACCGGTCGCGGCCCGCATCCTCAGTACGCGCCCTTCTTGCCGATGCCGGCGAAGGTGAAGTCCTGGGTGATGTCGAACGGCTTGAACCACTCGGCCACCCCGGTCTCCTTGTCGACGTGGCGGCCGAAATGGGCGTGCGGGCCGGGGGGCGCCACGGTGAGCTTGAGGCGGTAGCGGCCCGGCCCGAACAGCTTGACGTTGTCGCCGTAATGCGGGCCGTCGTTGGCGACCATGCCCATCAGCGGCCCCGAGACCTTCTGGTCGGTGGGCTTGTCGCCGTCGAGCTTCACCACCTCGAAGGTCACGGTCAGCGACGGCACGAAGTCGCCCTCGGCGAAGCCGTTGCGGTTGTCCTTGGCGGCGCGGATGTCGGCCTCGAGGTGCAGGTCGGACTGCGCCGCCGCGCGCATCATGTCGGGCGGGTCCATCTCGATCGGCTGCAGGTACACCGCCGCGACCTCGAGACCGTTCTGGGTCACGTGGGGCCCGACGGGGATCTCCTTAGCGACCGCGGAGGCGGTGAGGCCGGCCAGGCCGGCGAGCAGGGGGAGGGTGAGACGGAGCGCGCGCATGGGATGCATCGCATACCCGGCCGCGCCGAAATTGGAAGAGGCTTGTTCGTCACATGCTCAAATCATAATCGTTCCAAACTGGGAACTATAAAGTCCAGGTTGGTGAAAATCAGCCGGCTTGAAAGATGAATCATAGATCTCGGAAGCTCGAACTCCGGCGGGTGCCTGCCCCGCCGGAGGTCTCGACTTAGAAATGCCCTGCGAGCAGCACGACGCCGGAGGCGACCACCGCGCCGCCGAGCATGGGAGCCATGACCGTACGGCGGGTGCCGGCCGCGATCGCCAGGCCGAGGCCGAGGCCGGCGGCGTGGAGCAGGGCGGTGCCGGCGAGGAACCCGAGGCCGTAGACGAGGCCGGAGGCGGTCTCGGGCATCTCCGCGCCGTGGGCATAGCCGTGGAACGCGGCAAAGCCGCCGACGAGGGCGCCGAGCGCGGCGACCGGAAGCCGGAGGCCGAACGCGGCCGCGAGGCCGAAGGCGACCACCGACAGGGCGATCCCGGTCTCGGCCACCGGCAGGCCGAGGCCGGAGACCTCGACGCCCGCCATGCCGAGCCCGGCGCCCGCCGCCATCAGCGCCAGGAAGGCCGCGGGCAGCGCCCACAGGGCCCGGCCGCCGCGCAGGGCCGCCAGCAGCCCGACCGCGACCATGGCGAGGACGTGGTCGGCTCCGCTCACCGGGTGCAGGAAGCCGTGGACGAGGCCCGCGGCCTCGCCGTGGCCGGGATGGGCGAGCGCGGCCTGCGGCAGCAGGACGAGGGCGGGAAGAGCGAGGGCGGCGAGACGCTTCATGGGGTGTCCTGACGGTCTGGTCGGGTCGATCATTGGATGGATAGGCGGCGGGCGCCAGGGGTCACCGACACCCTGGCAAAAATCACTCCATCGTCGGGGCGAGGGTCTTCACCCCCGGGACGTCCTCCCCGAGCCAGGCCGCGTTCTTGGCGGTGCCGTCGAAGGTCGCGCTGGTCTTGAACAGCTCGTACTTGCCTTCGAGCGCGTAGGGGCGGCTGCGCCCGAGCAGCTCGGCGACCGCCGCCTTGTCCATCGGCCGGAAGGTCTTCACCGCCTCGAACGCCTGGTCGAGGTCGCGCTGGCTCTGGATGCCGGTGATCAGCACCGAGACCGGCAGGTTGAGGCCGAAATGCAGGTACTCGATCGGCTTGATCGGCGCGTCGCTCTTCAGGATGACGCCGTCGCCGAAGGTCTTCATGCCGAGCGCGGCGATGCCGTTCTGCACGAGGTAGGGCAGGACGAGGTGGCCGAACGAGCGGAAATGCGCGTCCATGACGTTGAGCGGCATCTGCACCGAATCGAACTGGAACCCGCGCTCGTGGGCGACCTCCAGCATCTGCAGATGGATGCGCGGGTCCTTGTGCCCGGTGAAGCCGATGTAGCGCAGCTTGCCCGCCTTCTTCGCCTCGACGAAGGCCTCCATCGCGCCGCCCTCGGCGAAGACCCGGTCCGGGTCGTCGTAGCGCAGGATCTCGTGGTGCTGGACGAGGTCGATCCGGTCGGTGCGCAGGCGGTGCAGCGAGGCATCGATCTGCTTCATCGCCTCCTCCTTGGTGCGCCCGTCCATCTTGGACATCAGGAACACCTTGTCGCGCCGGCTGCCCTCCTGCAGCGCCGCGCCCATGCGCAGCTCGGAGCGGCCCTCGTTGTAGTCCCAGCAATTGTCCATGAAGGTGATGCCGCGCTCGATCCCCTGGTGGATCAGCCGCGTCGCCTCGTCGTCCGTCACCGCGCTCTTGCCGAGGTGGAACCCGCCCATGCCGATGGCCGAGATCTTGTCGGAATGGCGTCCGAAGGCGCGATAGAGCATCTCGCCGCGGCGCTCACCCGGATCGGTGACGAGGGGGAGGCTCGCGGGATCGGACGGCCGGTTGCCGGGCAGGGCCGTCGGGTCGACGGCCGCGGTGGCGCTGCTGCCGCCGGCTGCGGCGAGGCCCGCGCCGACGACGGCGCTCTGAAGGAAGCTGCGGCGTTCCATGGGATTCTCCTGAGTTCGGGCGACGGATCGGTTCAGCCGGCCGCCCGGAGGCGTTCGGCGGTGTGGAGCAGGCGCAGGGCGGCGCAGGCCGCGCCGTAGCCGTTGTCGATGTTGACGACCGCGAGGCCGGGGGCGCAGCTCGCGAGCATCGCGTCGAGCGCCGTGCGGCCGCCCTCGGCGACGCCGTAGCCGACCGAGGTCGGCACGCCGATCACCGCGCCGGCGACGAGGCCGCCGAGCACGCTGGGCAGCGCCGCGTCCATGCCGGCGACGCAGATCACCACCGGGTGCGCGCGGATCTCGTCGAGGCGGCGCGTCAGCCGCCACAGGCCGGCGACGCCGACATCGGCGACGAGGGTCGCCGCGCAACCCTGGTAGGCCAGCGTCCGCAGCGCCTCGCGGGCGACCGGCACGTCGGAGGTGCCGGCCGCGACCACGGCGATGCGGGCCGGCCCCTCGACCGGACGGGCAGCACCGAAGACGGCGGTGCGCGAGACCGGGCAGTAATCCAGCGCCGCGCGGTGGGCCGCCTGCAGGGCGGCGTGCTTGTCCGCGTCGAGGCGGGTCAGGAGGAAGCGCGCCTCCCGCTCGGCCGCGGCAGCGAGGATCGCGTCGATCTGCGCGGCGGACTTGCCGGCGCAGAACACCGCCTCCTCGAGGCCGATCCGGTCGGCGCGGGCGAAATCCAGGGTGAACTCGTCGGAAACGCTCATGCCCGGGCCCCGCCGCCGACGAGAAAGGCGCTGCCGGTGCGGTAGGGCTCGAAGCGGATCGCGTTCGCGGCGAGGCGTCCCGGTGCCTGCGCGGCGATCCAGCCTTCGAGCGCGTCCCGGCCGCCGGCATCGAGCGCCGCGAGGCTCGCCGGATCGAGCTCGACGACGATCCCCGCGGCGCGCACGCGGCAACGCACGGCGCGGCCCGGCTCCGCCTGGGTCGCCAGCGCGGCCCCGACGCGGCGCTCGACCGCGTGGATGAAGGCCAGCACCTCCGGCTCGATGCGGATGCCGGTCTCGACCCGGCTCGACAGGCAGGGGGCGGAGGGCAGCTCGGCCACCGCGCCGAGGCCGAGATCGCGGCTCAGCCGCCGCACCGCCGCCTTGTCGAGGCCGGCCTCGACGTAGGGGTGGCGGACGCCGTAGCCGGCCGCGGCGTCGAGGCCGGGCCGGTACTCGCCGAGGTCGTCGAGGTTGGCGCCCGAGGCCATCGGCCGGTCGGTGACGCCGCGGATCGCGCCGTAGAGATTGGTCTTGCAGAAGAAGCAGCGGTTCACCGGGTTGGCGCGATAGGCCGGATCGGAGAACTCGCCGGCCTCGATCACCCGCAGGCTCCAGCCGGCGCGCGCCGCCTCGGCGCGGACGCGGGCGGTGGCTTCCGCCGGCACGGCGGGGGAGGCGGCATGCACCATCAGCGCGGCGTCGGCGCCGAGCACGCGATGGGCGAGCGCCGCCAGCGTCAGGCTGTCGACGCCGCCGCTCACCGCCACGGCGACGGACCCGATCTCGCGCAGGACGGCCTCGAGCCGGGTGGAAAGGGCGCTCACGACGTCGGCTCCGGGCTCTCGAGGGCGATCCGCTCGGCCTCGCGGCGCAGGGCGGCCCGGGCGGCGTGGCCGCCAAGCGACCGGGCGTCGTCGGCCTCGGCCTTGGCGGTGCGCCCGCCCGGCCGCTCCGCGAGCTTGACCCGCACGTCCCGGCCTTCGACCGCGACGGTCGTGGCCCGGCGGGGCAGGGCGCGGCCGGCGACGAGCGCGTGGCGCAGGCCGATCGTCGCGGTCTCGGAGAAGCACGCGGCGACCACGGCATCGAGGGCGTCGGCGCGGGCGAGCAGGCGGACATGCGCCATCATCCGGCCCTTCTTGCCGAAGACCGGCATCTGCACGACGTCGAGCACGTCGTCCCGCATCCGCAGGCGGTCGAGCCCCATGGCCAAGTCCTCGCCGGACTGGTCGTCGACCTCGAACTCGATCACCGCGATCGTGCGATGGTCCGGATGCGTCTCCAGCGCCGCCATCGGGGCCGCGTCATCGAAGGCGAGCACCCGCACGCAGTTGCTCAGACCGGGCAGGCGCCTGGTGCCGAAGCCGACGCCGGAGCGCCCGAGACGGCGCGGGCCGCTCGGCGCCGATCCGGCCCCGCCGCAGAGATGGCGCAGGATCGCGGCGCCGGTGGGCGTCACCCGCTCGCCCGGCACGCCGTCGTCGCGGGTCGGGAAGCCGTCGAGCAGCAGCGCGGTCGCCGGGGCCGGTACCGGCAGCAGGCCGTGCTGCGTGCGCACCATCCCGGAGCCGAGGGGGAGGGCGCCGACGCTCCATCGCGTGGCGCCGAGCGCGGCGACGAGGTGGGCGGCGGCGACGATGTCGGCGATCGAATCCCAGGCGCCGACCTCGTGGAACGCCACCTGCTCGACCGCGATGCCGTGCACGCGCGCCTCCGCCTCGGCGAGGTGGCCGAAGATCGCGAGCCCGTGCCCGCGCACCGCCGCTTCGAGATCGGCGCGTTCGAGCGCGACGCGGATCTCGGACCACGGGCGGTGATCGTGACCGTGGTCGCCCGCGTGGGCGTGGGCGTGGGCGTGGGCGTGCGACGAGCCGTGCGCAGGATCGTGATGGTGGGGGCCGTGCGCGTGATGGCCGTGCGCGTGCCGGTCGGCGCCCTGCGGCGCGGGACCGGGCTCGCCGGGCCCGGAGACCAGGAAGCGGCTGCCCTGGAGCACGCCGTCGTTGTGCGGCAGCACGCGGCAGGCGACGCCCGCCCGGCTCGCCGCGCGGACGCTCGCCGACACGCCCTCGGCGTGCTCGGGAAAGGCGTCGAGGAGGGCGGCGACGAACATGTCGCCGGCCATGCCGCCGACCGCGTCGAGGTGGATCTGCATGCCTGTCCGATGGTGGAGCGGGCGAAAGGCCCGTCGGTTCGAACACCAGATCGGCCGGAAAGGTTTCGCGGCAAGGCCCCGCGGCCGAGCCCCGGCGAGGCGGATGGCCGCGCCGGCCGGCGGGTGCCGGGCCCGGCGCCGGCATGATAGCGGTCGGGCCGCAGCCGCAGGCTTTCGGACGATCGTGCCGGATGGTCGGGCCTTCCCAACGACAGGACCCTCATGACACGCCTCCCGCTTCTCGCCCTCGCCGGCCTCCTGTCGATCGGCGGCGCCCAGGCCGCCCCGGTCGTCGAGCGCCTGCGCGGCACGATCGAGGCGGTCGCGCCCGGCGCGATCACCCTGAAGACCATCGACGGCGTGTCGGAGACGATCGCGCTCGGCGACGACACCAAGTTCGTCTCGGTGGTCAAGGCCAGCCTCGACGACGTGAAGGAGGGCACCTTCATCGGCACCGCCACCAAGGGCGAGAGCCCGCGCACCGCGATCGAAGTCGTGCTGTTCCCCGAAGCCATGCGCGGCACCGGCGAGGGCCATTACGGCTGGGACGCGATCCCCGACACCACCGCCGGCGGCGCCCGGGTGAAGAGCGCCATGACCAATGGCACGGTCAAGGCCGACGCCCCGGCCTCCCGGGTGAAGAGCGCGATGACCAACGGCACCGTGTCGGCCAGCGCCGCCGGCGGCGGGGAGCGCACGCTGACCGTGACCTACAAGGACGGCGCGCAGACGGTGGTCGTGCCGCCCCAGGTGCCGGTGGTGACCTTCGTGCCGGCCGACCGGGCGGTCCTGAAGCCCGGCGCCAAGGCCTTCGTCACCGCGGCCCGCGACGGCAGCGCGTTGAGCGCCCGCCGGGTCGCCGTCGGCAAGGACGGGCTGACACCGCCGATGTAGGCGTCGCGCCCCGATCGCGCGGGCGGGCCGGGGATTCCGACCCGCCCGCCGCCCCGCCCGCGTTCGTCGTCACACGGACGTCATGGGGACGTGGGGAGAAGCGGCCCCGAGCCGCGTTCCAGCCGGCGCTTCAGGAGACGACGGCGATGCGTGCGATCCTCAACGGCGTCATCGTCGCCGGCCTGCTCGGCACCGCCGCCGCGGCGGCCGAGCGCCCCCGCAACGTGATCCTGTTCGTCCCCGACGGGATGCGCGCCGGGATGGTCACCCCGGAGACCGCGCCCGCCATGGCGGCGCTGCGCGACCAGGGCGTGAACCTCGCCAACAGCCATTCGCTGTTCCCGACCTTCACCACCGCCAACGGCTCGGCGATGGCGACCGGCCACCACCTCGGCGACACCGGCGACTTCTCGAACACGATCTACGTCGGCAAGCCGGTCGCGGCGCAGAACGGGACGGTGACGCCCTTCGTCGAGAACGATGCGGTGCTCGGCGAGATGAACGGCTTCTTCAACGGCGACTGGCTCAACGAGGAGACGGTGCTGCGGGCCGCCGCCAAGGCCGGGATCAGCACCGCGGCGATCGGCAAGCTCGGGCCGACCCTCAACTTCGACAACACCAGCCGCGACGGCGCCCCGACGATCATCGTCGACGACGACACCGGCTCGGCGCGCGGCATCCCCTTCAGCGCCGAGATGCGGGGCCTGCTGGCGGCCGGCGGCCTGCCGCTGGCCGCCCCCTCGCGCGGGGAGAACGGCAAGGCCGGCGACGCGACGACGCCGGGCACGCTGGTCGCCAACGTCGCGCAGCAGGCCTACTTTGTCGACGTCGCCACGAAGGTCGTGCTGCCGCTGTTCAAGGCCCGCGGAAAACCGTTCGTGCTGGTCTATTGGTCGCGCGACCCGGACGCCGTGCAGCACAACCACGGCGACAGCCTCGGCAAGCTCGTGCCCGGCATCAACGGGCCGACCTCGCTCGCCGGCATCCGCAACGCCGACGACAACCTCGCGGCGCTGCGCCGGGCGCTGGACGCGCTCGGGCTGGCCGACACCACCGACATCGTCGTCGCCGCCGACCACGGCTTCTCGACCATCTCGAAGGAGAGCGCGACGAGCCCGTCGACGAAGACCGCGCTTCCCGGCGTGCCCGCGGGGCAGCTGCCGCCGGGCTTCCTCGCGCTCGACCTCGCGGCCGCCCTCAGCTTGCCGCTGCACGAGCCCGATGCGAGCGCCGCCCCCGTCCTCGCCGGCCAGCGGCCGAAGCTCGGCAACGCCCTGCTCGGCCCCGACCCGAAGGCGCCGGACCTCGTCGTCGCGGTCAACGGCGGCTCGGACCTCGTCTACCTGCCGAAGGGCGACACGGCGCTCGCCGCGCGCACGATCGCGGCGCTCCTGGCGCAGGACTACGTCAGCGGCCTCTTCGTCGACGACGCGCTCGGGCGCTTCCCCGGCACGCTGCCGCTTTCGGCGGTGAACCTGAAGGGCGAGGCCGCGACGCCGACGCCGGCGATCGTCGTCAACTTCCGCTCGTACAGCACCGGCTGCGCCAACCCGGAGACCTGCGTCGTCGAGGTCGCCGACACGGCGCTGCAGCAGGGCCAGGGCATGCACGGCAGCTTCAGCCGGGCCGACACCCACAACTTCATGGCCGCGATCGGCCCGAGCTTCAAGGCCGGCTTCGTCGACCCGCTGCCGGTGAGCAACGCCGATGTCGGGCAGACGCTCGCCGCCCTGCTCAAGCTCGAGATCCCCGCCAAGGGCCGCCTGATCGGCCGCCCGATGCGGGAGGCGATGCGGGAGGCGCCGGTGCCGCAGGCGCAGGCCGGCACGCTCCGCTCGGAACCGTCGCCGGCGGGCCTGACCACGGTGCTGCGCTTCCAGCAGGTCGGGGACCAGCGCTACTTCGATGCGGCCGGGTTCCCGGGGCGGACGTTCGGGCTAGAGTGAGGCCGCCGGCCGAGGCGCCCGATGCCGGGCGTTTGCCATCACGACGGATTCGCGGCCGGCCGGACCGGCATCGAGTCGCCTCGCGGCGGCGCGGGCGCTACCGTGGGTTCGCCGAGACCGGGCCGTGCGGCCCGGTCCCAGGAACAGGAGTCGTCCGATGAGCACCGTCCGCATCCTGCCCGTGATCCTGTGCGGCGGCTCGGGCACGCGGCTGTGGCCGGTATCGCGCGAGAGCATGCCCAAGCAGTTCGCGCGGCTGGTGGACGCGTCGGAGTCGACGTTCCAGGCCACCGCGCGGCGGGTGGGCGACGCGGCGGTCTTCGCCCGGCCGGCGGTGATCGCGGCGGCCGAGTCGCGCTTCATCGTCGCCGAGCAGCTGGCCCAGGCTGGGATGTCCGCCGACATCATCCTGGAGCCGGAGGGGCGCGACTCGGCCGCCGCCGTGGCGGTGGCGGCCTTGCACGCGGCCAAGGCAGACCCGGAGGCGGTGGTGCTGATCATGGCCGCCGACCACGTGATCGGCGACGTGCCGGCCTTCGCCGCCGCCGTGCGCACGGCGGCGGTCGGCGCGCGGGCCGGCTACACCATGACGCTCGGCATCGAGCCGACGCGCCCGGCGACCGATTACGGCTACATCCGCCGCGGGGGGGCGCTGCCGGAGGCCGAGGGCGCCTTCGCGGTGGCGCGCTTCGTCGAGAAGCCGGATGCGGAGGGCGCCGCCGCGCTGATCGCGGAGGGCGCCCTGTGGAACTCGGGCTACTTCCTGTTCCGGGCCGACCTGATGCTGGCCGAGCTCGAGGCGCACGCGCCCGCGGTGCTCTCCGCCGCCCGCGCGGCGCTGGAGCGGGCCGGCGTCGACCTCGACTTCGTGCGCCTGGACGCGGCGGCGTTCGGGCAGGCGCCCAAGATCTCGATCGACTATGCCGTCATGGAGCGCACGACGCGCGCCGGCGTGCTGCCGGTGTCGTTCCCGTGGTCGGACGTCGGCACCTGGGACGCGGTCTGGCAGGTGCTGCCGCAGGACGCCGCCGGCAACGCGGTGCGCGGCCGGGTCGAGCTCCTGGGCACGCGCAACAGCCTGGTGCACAGCGAGGGCGATGGGCTGACCACGGTGGTCGGCCTCGACGACGTGGTGGTGGTGGCCACCCCCGACGCGGTGCTGGTCGCCTCGAAGGCCCAGTCGGGCCGGGTCAAGGAGCTGGTCGGGGTGCTGCGGGCCCGGGCCCATCCGGAGGCCGACGCGCACCGGCGGATGTACCGGCCCTGGGGCTGGTACCAGCGCGTCGACATCGGCGAGCGCTTCCAGGTCAAGCGCATCATGGTGACGCCGGGCGGGCGCCTGTCGCTGCAGAAGCATTTCCACCGCGCCGAGCACTGGGTGGTGGTGAAGGGCACGGCGGAGGTGACGCTGGGCGAGCGCCTGGTCCTCGTGCACGAGAACGAGGCGGTGTACCTGCCGATCGGCTCGCTGCACCGCCTGACCAACCCCGGCAGGATCCCGCTCGAGCTGATCGAGGTCCAGGTCGGCTCCTATACCGGCGAGGACGACATCATCCGCGTCGAGGACGTCTACGGGCGGTGACGCGCCGGCGCGCCCGGCAGATGCATCCGATCCTCTGAACGACCCGGCCGCCGTCGGCGCGGGAATTGCCGGCGCTCAGTTGCGCAGCATCGCGATCCAGGACGAGACCGGGTCGACGACGTAGGCGGCGACCGAGGCCGCCCAGGCGCGGGCACGGGCCGGGAGCGAGCGGGCATCGCGTCCGGCCTCGACGTCGCGGGCGGCCATCAGCGCCGCGACGACGGCGTCCTCGCGCTCCTTGCATTCGTCGAGGGCGTTGCGCTGCGAGCCGGCGCGCCCCTGGGCCGGCGGCTGGTGCGCATAGGCTTCCCGCACGCAGTCGCGCCACGCCTGCTCCAGCGCCGCCGGGTCGGCCGCCCGCGGCGCCTGCGCAGCCGCGCAGGGCAGGGCGTTCAGGGACAGGAGGACAGCGAGGACGGGCATCCGCATGCGCGACGGTATCGCCGATTCGGGGCCGGCTCGGCAAGAACGAAGCGGCAACACGTTCGCGTGCATGCGCATGCCCCCGCTTATCCCCGCGCCGCGCGGGTCGAGCGGGTCGAGCGAGACGCTGCCGATCATCGCCGCGCCGGCGCACGGGTCTCGCGGGTTTTCGCGCGCGATCCGCACGCGTCGGCCGGCGGCTTAGGGGCGGATTAACCAAACGCGCGCCCAATACGGATCAGTCGCAGTTCTCTCGATCCCCGCACGGCCGACCCCATCGGCCGGCCCGCCGCCCGCCGATCCGTCGCGGGCGAGGGCCGGACGCTGCGCGGCTGCGGGCACCGGGTCGCCTTCGAGTCGAGTCCGCATGCCTCATCACCCGCGCTCCTCCTGCGGCCTCACGCGTCCCGTCCGCCGCCGGCGGGCACGCCGCCACCCGATCCTTCGCAACACGCTCGCCGCCCTGCTCTGCCTCGTCACCCTCGAGGGCGTGCCGCCGGGCGGCGGGACCGAGCCGGTGCCGCAGGTCGCGAGCCTCCAGGCCCGCAGCACCGGGTCGACCGCCCTCGCGGCCCTGTTCGATCCCCGGCCGATGCTGGGCCCGGAGGCCGGCGCGGACCGTCAGGGCGCGCCCCTCGGCGCCGCGCTCACGCCGCCCGAGCCGCGTTTCGCCCCGCCGGTCGCGACGCTCGCGGCCGCCGAGCCGCGTTCGACGGAGGCCGCGCCCCCGGCGGAGACCGGCCGGCAGGCCCAGGTCGTGGAGCAGGTGCGGGCCCTGCGGGCAAACCAGGTCTTACGGGACACGCAGGTCCTGCGGGTTACCCAGGTCCTGCGGGACACCGAGGTCGTGCGGCAGGCCCAGATCGTGCCGCTGCCGGTCGCCCGCCCGGCGGACCTGATCGCCGCCCCCGTGCCGCAGCGCCTCGCCCTGCGCCGCGCCCCGCGCCGGGTGCCCGAGGCGGTCCCGGCGCCCACCGCCGAGACGCCGTCGTTCTTCGAGGAGCTCTTCGCCGCGCGGAAGGACCCGGGCCCGGCTTTGGCCTACGCCGCCCTCGAGAGCCCCGGGCTGGAGCGGTCGCGCGGCCGCCTGTTCCCCAGCCCCGACGCGGGCGCCGGCACGGCGATCTACGACATCACCGCCCGCACCGTCCGGCTGCCGAACGGCGAGGTGCTGGAAGCCCATTCCGGCCTCGGCGCCAGCATGGACCATCCCGACTTCGTGCACCTGCGCATGCGCGGCTCGACCCCGCCGGGCACCTACGACCTCACCGAGCGCGAGGCTTTGTTCCACGGCGTGCGGGCGATCCGCCTCAACCCGGTGGGCGGCGCCGCCGCGATCCACGGCCGCGACGGGCTGCTGGCCCACACCTACATGCTCGGGCCGAGCGGCGCCTCGAACGGCTGCGTGTCCTTCCGCAACTACGACCGCTTCCTGCAGGCGTTCCTGCGCGGGGAGATCCGCCGCCTCGTCGTGGTGACCGGCCGCGGCGACGGCCCGGCCCGCTTCGCCGCGAGCCGCTGACGCCGTCACCGATCGGCCACACCCGGCGACGGCGTCCGAAAGCCGGATTGACGGGCCGGCGCCGCCCGACGCAACCTGCACGCGACGGTTCCTCATCGAGGATCAAAAGGGAACGCGGTGAGGGGAGGGCCCGACGAGGCCTTGCCCGAAGCCGCGGCTGCCCCCGCAACTGTAAGCGGCGAGCCTTCCACCACTGGACGTCACTGGATGCGCCGCATCCGGGAAGACGGTGGCGGGCGATGACCCGCGAGCCAGGAGACCTGCCGTCAGTCGTGGTCACACGCGAAGCGCGTCGGGCGGGGTGTTCCGGCGGGTGTCGAAGCCCCCGGCCGTCCGACGGACGGAGCGGTGGATCGGCCTCGTTCGCGGTGACGTGCCACGTCCGCGTCGCCCGAGGTCCCGTGTCCGCGTCCCAGTCCCCGCTCGTCTTCCGAACGCCAACCCTGCTCGCTCTCGCCTGCGTCGCCGCCCTCTCGGGCCCGGCCGCGCTGGCGCGCCCCGCCGCCGGGGAGGCCGAGGCGAACCTCGCCGAGATCTCCGTGACGGCCGACGATCCCAGGCCCGCCGCCGGGGCTGCGGCGAGCGCCGGCTACGTCGGCGGCACCATCGGCGCCGGCGGGGCGCTTCGGACGGTGGATGCGGCGAGCGCCGGCATCGTTTCCGGCGCCGAGATCAACAGCCGCCCGATCACGCGGCCGGGCGAGGTGCTCGAATCCGTGCCCGGCCTAATCGTCACCCAGCATTCGGGGGAGGGTAAGGCCAACCAGTTCTTCCTGCGCGGCTTCAACCTCGACCACGGCACCGACATCGCGATCGAGGTCGACGGGATGCCGGTGAACATGCGCACGCACGCGCACGGCCAGGGCTACGCCGACATCAACTTCCTGATCCCCGAGCTCGTCGGCGCGGTGGCGTTCCACAAGGGGCCGTACTTCGTCCGCGACGGCGACTTCGCCTCGGCCGGCTCGGTACGGATCGACTACCTCGACACCGTCGCCAAGAACGTCGCGCTGACCTCGTTCGGCAGCTTCGGCTACGCGCGGGCGCTGACCATCGCCTCGGCCCCCCTCGGCCAGGGCAACCTGCTCGTGGCGGGCGAGGCGCAGGTCTACGACGGCCCGTGGGACGTGCCGGACGCGCTGCGCAAGGTGAACGGCGTGGTGCGCTACAGCCAGGGCACGGCGCTCGACGGGTTCTCGGTCACCGGCATGGCCTATGCCAGCCGCTGGGCCGCGACCAACCAGATCGCGTCGCGCGCGGTGTCGGAGGGGATCATCGGCCGCTTCGGCACCCTGAACCCGACCGATGGCGGCGACAGCAGCCGGTTCTCGCTCTCGGGCCGCTGGAGCATGACCGACGACACCGGCGTCACGCGGGCCTCGGCCTACGTCATCCGCTCGCAGCTCAACCTGTTCAACGACTTCACCTACTTCCTCAACGATCCAGTCAACGGAGACCAGTTCCACCAGCTCGACCAGCGCATCCTCGGCGGCGGCGAGGTGAGCCACGTCTTCCAGGGCGACCTGTTCGGGCATCCGATGGAGAACGAGATCGGGGTGCAGACCCGCACCGACGCGATCCGCGTCGGGCTGTTCAACACCGCGAACCGCCAGTTCCGCACGGGCGTCCTCGACGACCGGGTGCTGGAGGCGAGCGGGGCGTTCTACGTCGACAACCGCGTGCGCTGGACCGACTGGCTGCGCACCAGCGTCGGCTTCCGGGCCGACGGCTACTACGGCGACGTGGTCTCCGACACGGCGGCCAATTCCGGCAAGGCACGGGACGGCATCGTCAACCCGAAGCTCGGGCTGGTGCTGGGGCCGTGGTTCGACACCGAGCTCTACGTGAACTACGGCGGCGGCTTCCACTCGAACGACGTGCGCGGCGTGACCGCGACGGTCGACCCGGCGAGCCCCCTCTTCAACATCGCGCGCTCGCCCTTCCTCGTGCCCTCGACCGGCTACGAGGTCGGCATCCGCAACCGCTCGATCGCCGGGCTGGAGACCGCATTGGCCCTGTTCCGCCTCGATTTCGCGTCGGAGAACCTGTTCCAGGGCGACACCGGCACGACGGAGCCGAGCCGGCCGAGCCGCCGCTTCGGCATCGAGTGGACCAACCGCTACGCGGTGACGCCGTGGCTGAGGCTGGAGGGGGACCTCACCGTCACCAATGCCCGCTTCTCCGACGTCGACCCGGTCGGCAACCGCATCCCCGAGGCGCCGACCACGATCGCGTCGGCCGGGTTCACCTTCGGCGAGGGCCTCGGCTGGTTCGGCGCGATGCGGCTGCGCTACTTCGGCCCGCGCCCGCTGATCGAGGACAATTCCGTGCGCTCGAAGCCGACGGCGCTGCTCAACGGCCGCGTCGGCTACCATTTCAACAACGGCCTCAGCCTGTCACTCGACGTGCTGAACCTGACCAACGCCAAGTCGGACCAGATCACCTACTACTATATCTCGCGCCTGCCGGGCGAACCGGCCGACGGCGTCGCCGACCGGCACTTCCACCCGGTCGAGCCCACCGCCGTGCGGCTGACGCTGGCCGGGCGGTTCTGAGCGGCGGCCCTCGATCCGAGCGGCAGGCCCGGCGAAAACGGCCTCGCACGGTTCTGCCGCATTGACGGGGCGGCGGCCGGCGCCCTAGGCGTGGGGCATGCGCATGTGGCGGCCAGATTGGCGGGTCTGCCGCGCGGTCATCGCCGTGACCGCGCTCTACGCGCTCGCCCTGCAGGCCGTCCTCGGCGGGATGACGGGCGTGCGCACCCTCGACCCGGCGCACGCGCTCTGCCTGCAGGAATCCGGCGCGGACGGGCAGGGCCCGGCCGACGCGCCCCATCACGGCGACCACCTGGCATGCTGCACGGCCGCGCAGGCGATGCCGATGGCGGACGTGCCGGTTCCGGCGGCCGTCGCGGTCGCCCGGTCCGCTCCCCCGGCCGTCGACGTTCCGTGGCGTCCCGTCCTCGCCGCCGCCGCCCGCGCTCCGCCGGGCATCGGCGCCGGCGCACGCGCCCCACCCGCCGCCTGATCCACCGCCCGGCCGCCGCCCAGCCGGAACGCGGCGTCGCGCCCTGCCTCACGGTTGCGCGCCGAAAGCCGTGCTCCGGGAAGGCCTCGGCCCGCATCGACCGATGCAGCCTGCCGCATCGCCGTCGCTCGGCCCCTCGCGATCGCGCGAGCCGGCATGCCCGGGACGCCGTCCCCCAACCGCCCAACCGCCCGGCCGCCCGCGGCCGCGACCGACACCGCCCCCTTCAGGAGAGTTGCCATGTCCAAGCTGTTCCGTCGCCGCGCGACCGGCTCCCTCGTCGCCCTCGCGCTGCTCGCGGTCCCGGCCGGCGCCCACGAGTACAAGGCCGGCGCGCTCGCGATCGCCCATCCCTGGACGCGGGCGACCCCGAACGGCGCCAAGGTCGGCGGCGGCTACCTCAGCGTCACCAACACCGGCACCGCGCCGGACACGCTGCTCGGCGCCACGGTGACCGGGGCGGACCACGTCGAGATCCATTCGATGACGATGGACGGCACCGTGATGAAGATGGCTCCGGTCCCGGGCGGCCTGGTCATCGCCCCCGGTGCCACGGTGACGCTGGCGCCCGGCGGCTACCACATGATGTTCGTCGACCTGACGGCGCCCTTGAAGAAGGGCGAGCGCGTCAAGGGCACGCTGCGGTTCGAGAAGGCGGGGACCGTCCCGGTCGAGTTCGCGGTGGAGGCGATCGGCGCGAAGGCCCCCGAGGGCGCGCAAGGGGCGGCCGGCGGCCACGATCATGCCCATTGATCCGCCGCCCGTCACGCCGGCCCAGCGCCGGGCGGGCTACGGCATCCTCGCGGCGGTGCTCGTCGGCATCCTCGGCATCGCCGGGGGCGTCGTGGCGATGCTGCCGCGCGGGCCCGCCAAGCCGGCGATGTCGGTGGTCGGCGGCCCGTTCCGGCTGCAATCGTCCAAGGGCGGGATCCTCGATTCGGCGACGCTGGCCGGCCGGCCCTTCCTGGTGTTCTTCGGGTTCACCCGCTGCCCGAACGTCTGCCCGACGACGCTGGCCGACCTCTCCAACCTGATCGACGACCTGCACAAGGCCGGCGGCGACATCGGCGCCTACTACATCACCCTCGATCCCGAGCGCGACGCCGCCGCGGTGCTGCGCGACTACATGGGCTCGTTCAGCGATTCGATCACGGGGCTGACCGGGACCCGCGAGGAGATCGACCGGGTGGCGCGGTCCTACCGCGTCTTCTCCAAGAAGGTCCCGCTGCCGGGGGGCGACTACACCCTGGAGCACACGCTGATGGTCTACCTGATGGACCGGAACGGCGGCTTCGTCGGCCCGCTCGATCTCGCGGCCGGGCACGGGCTCGCCCTCCGGCAGATCCAGGCCGTCCTGTGACGGGTCGGGCGAAGCGCGTCGGCGCCCTCGGCACCGCGCTGATCCTGCTGGCGATCTGGGCGCAGTCGATCGTGCCGCTCGCCGCCCTGCGGATGGCGCCCGACGCCGCGCCGCTCGGCCTGTCGGCGATCTGCGGCCATGCCGGCGTAGCCGACGCCGCGGGGGAGCCGGCTCCGCTCGTTCCCGGCTGCCACGCCTGCCCGCTCTGCGCCGTGGGGCTCGCCGCGTCGGTCGTCGCCGCACCGCAGCCGGCGGCGCGGGTCCTGCGCTGGTCGCCCGTCGCCTGGCCGACCCCGCCGCCCGCCCGCACCCCGCATCGCCCCCGGATCGCCGGCCGGCCGAGGGCACCGCCGACCCTGCTCTGATCGAATCGCGAACCTCTTCCGGCGGGCCGATCCCGCCTGCCTCCCGATCAGACGAGCCCGCCCGATGCCCTTCCTGCCCAAGCTCCGGCTGCGTGCCGGCCTCCTCCTCCTGTCCGCCAGCCCGCTCGCCGTCGCGCAGGCACAGGCACAGGAGAGCGTCACGCTCTCCGAGCTCTCGGTGGTCGGCGAGCGCGACGGGCCGGCACCGGCGGCCGGCATTCCCTTCGGCGTCGCCGCGCCGCAGGGCTCGGCGCCCAGCGTCATCGAGCATCCGGTCGGGCAGGTCGTGACCGGGATCGGGCGGCGCGACACGATCGAGAACCGGCCGGCGACGAGCGTCGGCGCGGTGCTCGCCAACAGCCCCGGCGTCACCGTGCGCCAGGGCAACGGCGGGCGCGACGTGATCATCTCGATCCGCGGCAACAACGCCCGCTCCACCGGCGTGATCAAGAACACGGTGGTGCTGGAGGACGGCTTCGTCCTGACCCAGCCCGACGGCGCCGCGCGCTTCGACCTCTCCGACCCGCGGGCCTATTCCCGCATCGACGTGTTCCGCGGGCCGCAATCGGCCCTGTTCGGCAACTACGCCACGGGCGGCGCGCTGGCCTTCCGCACCCGCACCGGCCGCGAGATCAACGGCTACGAGATCGGCACCGATGCCGGCAGCTTCGGCTATCTCAGCACCTCCTTCACGGTCGGCGGCGTCAGCGGCCCGTTCGAGATCAGCCTGTTCTCCAGCGACGTGCGCGCCAACGGCTACCAGGACCATTCGTCCTACGACACGCAGACCATCGACCTGCTGGCGAGCTACACCCCGACGCCGGACAACCGCTTCACCCTCAAGGTGATCAACAACGACCTGCACGCGGACCTCGCCGCCCGGTCGTCGCTGGCCGAGTTCCGCACCAACCCCTATCAGCGCGGCTGCGCGGCGGCGGCGACCGCGGCGGCGGGCTGCTCGCTCACCAACCTCTTCGTCAACGGCGCCTACGGCCGAAGGGTCGGCGTCACCGCCGACGAGGCCGGCTTCGAGCGCAAGGACCGGCGCACGATCGTGGCGGCGCGCTACGAGCACGACATCGACGCCCAGACCACCTGGCGCACGCAACTCGGCTTCGACGAGCGCAACTTCAACCAGCCGTTCTACGCGACCGCGTCACGGGGCTCGTACCCGTCCTGGAACTTTCTCACCGACCTCACCCGGCGCTACGACCTGTTCGGCCTGCCGGCGGTCGGCTACGTGGCTTTGGCCTACAGCACCATCGACAACCGGATCTCGACCTACAACCGCGCGCCCTACGGCGGCCCGCGGCTGGGCGCGCTGATCGGCGACCAGGAGGCGGTGCAGTCGAACCTCGGCGGCCGCGCCCGCACCGAGGTCGCGCTCTCCGAGCAGTGGACGGGCGTCGTCGGCATCGGCGCCGAGACCACGTCGATCACCGGGCGCAGCCTCGCCTACGCCTACGCGGCCGCGGGCGCGACCACGACGATCGCGGACGCGAACCGCAGCTTCCTCAACGTCGCCCCGGAACTGGCGCTGGTCTACCGCCCGAGCGCCGAATGGGCGTTCCGCGGCCGCGTCGCCACCGGCTACACCACGCCGGCGGCGAGCAACCTGTTCGTGACCTCGGCGGGCCTGCCCGGCAACAACACCGGGCTGCAGACCCAGGAGAACCTCGGCTTCGACCTCGGCACCGACTGGACGCCGGTCGAGGGGCTGCGCCTCAGCGTCACCGGCTTCTACGAGATCTTCCGCAACGAGCTCGTCTCGCAATCGCCCGGGGCCGGCCTGCAGAGCTACACCTTCAACGCCCCGGCCTCGGAGCACCGCGGCCTCGAGGTCGGCGCCGACTGGGCCTTCGCGCCGGGCTGGCGCATCGTCGCCGCCTACACCTTCGACGACCAGGTCTACACCCGCTACGTCGAGCAGCTCAGCGCCGGAGCGCTGACCCGCCGCCTCGACCGCGCCGGCAACCGCATCCCGGGGGTGCCGGCCAACCAGCTGCTCGCCCGCGTCGGCTACGACGTCCCGGCCGGGCCGCTCGCCGGGCTCGGCGCCTTCGTCGAGACCGTGTTCCAGGACGACTTCTACCTCGACAACGCCAACCAGCTGAAGGCGCCGGGCTACGCGATCGTCAACGCCAACGTCCACTACGCGACGGAACTCCCCGGCGGCTACGCCAAGCGCCTCACGCTCTACGTCGAGGTGCGCAACCTGTTCGACACGGTCTACGCCGCCTCGGCCCAGAACCTCGCCGACACGATCAGCGCGACGACCGGGCTGCAGAACGGCGCGGGCGTGCTCGCCGGCACCACCGGCTCGATCTATGCCGGCGCCCCGCGCAACCTCGTCGCCGGGATGAAGCTGGCGTTCTGATGCCGACCCTCGGTGAGCCCGGCTCATCGAGGGTCGGCCCCCTCGACCGCCGGGCGGCGGTCGTCCGCTGGACCTCATGGGTTCTCACCTACGAGGCTTGGCCTGAAGACTCGGCATGAGCCTCAGATCACCGCCTCGATCAGGCCGAGGGTGCGGGCCTCCTCGGCCTCGATGTACCAATTGTAGGGAGCCCGCTCGATCACCTGGTCGAGGGTCACGCTCGAGCCCTCGACGAGGTTGGCGAAGCCCTCGTTCTGGATCGCGATCGAGCACTCGATCTCGTGGAGCGTCGCCTTCACCGTGGCGATGCAGGTGGTCAGCGGACCGTTGATCCGGAGCTCCTTGGCGAGCTTGCGCTCGTGGATCATCAGCCGCGTGCCGGGGGTGAGGTAGCGGTTCTGCCGGGTGAAGAAGCTCATGAAGGTGGTGCCGGCGGAGTAGATCGCCGCCTTGCCGAGGAAGGCGTAGCGGCATTGCGGGTTCATCGCGCTCTTGAAGCGGATGTCCTCGCCCATCATCCGCGCGACCTCCGGGTCGCCGCCGAGCGTGGTCAGCTCGACGACGACCAGCCCCTCGCACGGGGCCTTTCCGATCTGGGCCCGGAAGTCCCGGTACATGTCGTAATCCACCGTGCCGGCGAGCAGGACGGTCGGAGCCGCGAAGTCGGCGGCTTTCAAGGTCGTATCCGGGGTCGTGGTGTTCATGGGGCGGGGCGGCCTTGCGATGCGGACGGGTTTGCGATCCGAACGGGATCGCGGCCTGCACAACCCGCGCCGGACCTGTTCGTTCAGGAAAAGATCCGCATCGGGGACGCCGTCAGCGCGACAGCCCGTCGTCGGGCGCGCGCAGGCGGTAGCCGACGCCGGTCTCGGTGAGCAGCAGGCGCGGGCGCTCGGGATCGGCCTCCAGCTTCTGCCGGAGCTGGCGCATGTAGACCCGGAGGTATTGCGGGTCGGACGAGGCCGAGACCGCGCCCATCAGCTGGGCGTGGGTCAGCACCTTGCCGGCATGCTGCACCAGCACCCGCAGGAAGTCGTACTCGCGCGGCGTCAGCTTCACCTCGCGCCCCTCCACCCGGACGATGCGGCGCACGAGGTCGACGCTCAGGGGCCCGACCTGGAACAGCGGGCGCTGCCCTTCCGTCGCGAGCTGGTGGCGGAGCGCCGTGCGGATGCGGGCCAGCAGCTCGCCCATGCCGAAGGGCTTGGTGACGTAGTCGTCGGCCCCGAGGTCGAGCGCCTCGACCTTGCCGGTCTCGTCGTCGCGGCTCGACAGCACCACCACCGGCAGGGCGGGATGCGCCGCGCGGATCCGGGCGAGGAGGTCGTGCCCGCGCATGTCGGGCAGCCCGAGATCGAGGATCACGAGGTCCACCGTCTCGTGGCCGGACGCCTTGCGGCCCAGGGTCTCCAGGGCGGTGCGGCCGTCGGGCGCCTCCAGCACGGCGTAGCCCTGGGTCCCGAGCCCGGTGCGCAGCAGCCGCCGGATCGGCGGCTCGTCGTCGACGACGAGGATGTGCAGGGTCATGCCGCCCGATCCGAGGCGGTCCGCGCGGGCTCGGCGGGGACCGGCAGGGTGATGGTGAACACCGCGCCGGAGCGGTCGCGGCGGTTGGCGCCGACGACCGTGCCGGCCATCGCCTCGATGAAGCCGCGGGAGATCGGCAGGCCGAGGCCGGTTCCGGCCCGCACGCTGTCGGCCTTGGCGACGCGGTAGAACGTGTCGAACACCCGTTCCAGGTCCGCCTCCGGCAGGCCGCCGCCCTCGTCGAGGATCTCGATCCGCACCCGCATCCCGTCCCGCCGCCCGCGCAGGCGGATGGTCGATCCCTCGGGGGCGTACTTGCCGGCGTTGTCGAGGAGGTTGACCAGCACCTGCTCGAACAGCACCGGATCGAGCCGCAGCGGCGGCAGGCCGGGCGCGATCTCCACCACGACGCGGTGGCCGGACAGGATCGCCTCCAGGCGGCGCAAGGCCGTGTCGGCGATCTCGGCGACGTCGTGCAGCGCGACGTTGGGCACCACCGCGCCGGCCTCCAGGCGGGTCATGTCGAGGAGGTTGGCGATGAAGCGGTTGAGGCGCTCGGATTCCGCGATGACGGTCGCGAGGAGATCCGCCTTCGCGGGGGCGTCGAGGGCGTCGTCGAGGTCGCGCAGCGTCGTGGCCGCGCCGAGCACGGCGGCGAGCGGCGTGCGCAGGTCGTGCGAGATCGAGGTGAGCAGCGCCTGGCGCAGGCGGTCGGTCTCGGCCGCGCGCTCGGCCCGGTCGAGGTCCTCGACGAGGCGGACGCGCTCGATGGCCAGCGCGCCCTGGTCGGAGAGCGCGTCGAGGAGGCGCCAGCTCTCCGGCGAGAGGATCGGCCCGGCCCGGTCGGCGTCGAGGCCGATGACGCCGAGCGTCCCCCGGCCGGTCCGCATCGGCAGGAACAGGCGCTTGGCGCCGGGCAGGGTGTCGGCGCCGCGGCCCGCCGCCCGGTCGTTGTCGAAGGCCCACTTGGCGGCGGCGAGGTCGGCCGCGTCGAGGGTGTCCTCCGGCGGGTAGCCGGCGCGCACCGCGATCGCGCCGGCCTCGGGCAGGAGCAGCACGACGCGGACGTCGAGGCTCGCGGCGATCTGGTAGGCGGTCGCCCACAGCACGTCGTCGAGGGTGCCGCAGCCGGCGAGCTTGCGGCTGAAGCCGTAGAGCCGCTCGCTCGCCACGGCCCGCGCCCGCGAGACCACCGCCTCCTGGCGGGTGCGCGCGGCGAGGTTCGAGACCAGCACGGCGACCAGCGTGAACAGGCAGAAGGCGGCGACGTTGGTCGGGTCGGCGATGGTGAAGGTGTAGAGCGGCGGCAGGAAGAAGAAGTTGTAGGCGAGCGAGGCCGCCACCACGGCGGCGAGCGAGGGCCCGAGGCCGAAGCGCACCGCCACGGCGACCACGGCGGTGAGCAGGACGAGGTCGGCGTTCTCGACGCCGAGCATCGGCTGCAGGGCGAGCGCGATCCCGAGGGCGCCCCCGACGGCCGCGAGCGCGACCGCGTAGGGCCAGGCCGAGCGGGACGGCTCCGCGGCCGTGCGCACGCTCTTCGGCCCGGCCGCGTCCCCGCCCTGCGCCTCCCCACTCTGCGCCTCGCCCGCGATGACGTGGACGCTGATCTGCCCTGAGCCGCGCACGAGGTCGTGCACCACCGAGCCGTTCAGGATCTCGAACAGCCGCGAGCGCTCGGACTTGCCCACCACGACGTGGTTGGCGTTGGCGCTCCGCGCATAGGCCAGGATGTCGTCGGCGATCCGCCGCGAGCCCGGCACGGTCGCCGCCTCGCCGCCGAGCCGGTCGGCCAGCCGCAAGGTGTCGGCGATGCGGTCGCGCGCGGCCTCCGACAGCGCCTGCGCCCGCGGCCCCTCGACCGAGAGCGCGGTCCAGGGCGCGTGCAGGCGGTCGGCCAGGCGCTTGGCGTAGCGCACCAGCCCGGCCGCGCGCGGATCCTCGCTGACGCAGACCAGCACCCGCTCGCCCGCGCCCCAGGGCCCGGGGATGGCGTTGGCCCGCATGTGGCTCAGGAGCTCGTCGTCGACCCGGTCGGCGGTGCGGCGGAGCGCCAGCTCGCGCAAGGCCGTGAGGTTGCCGCGGGAAAAGTAGTGCCGCAGCGCGCGGGCGGCGTTGCGGGGCAGGTAGACCTTGCCGTCCTCGAGGCGCCGGATCAGGTCGTCGGGGTTGAGGTCGATCACCTCGATGTCGTCGGCCCGGTCGAGGATGCCGTCGGGCACGGTCTCGCGCACCCGGATGCGGGTGATCTGGGCGACGACGTCGTTCAGGCTCTCGACGTGCTGGATGTTGAGGGTGGTGTCGACGTCGATGCCGGCGTCGAGCAATTCCTCGACGTCCTGGTAGCGCTTCGGGTGGCGCGAGCCCGGCGCGTTGGTGTGGGCGAGCTCGTCGACCAGCGCCAGGGCCGGGCGCCGGGCCAGCAGCGCGTCGAGATCCATCTCGTCGAGGCGGGTGCCCTTGTAGGCGACGGCGCGGCGCGGGACGACCTCCAGCCCGGCGACGAGGCTTTCGGTCTCCGCGCGGCCATGGGTCTCGACCACGCCGATCACCACGTCGAGGCCGGCGCGGGCCTTGGCCTGGGCCGTGGTCAGCATCTCGTAGGTCTTGCCGACCCCCGGCGCGGCGCCGAGGAAGATCTTCAGCCGGCCGCGCGACCGGCTTTCGCGGCGCGCGGCTTCGAGCAGCGCGTCGGGGGAGGGGCGGGACGGGTCTCGGCTCGGCTCGGGCATCGGGGGCGCATCCTACCCGCAACGGGGCCCGAATGGGCCAGCGCCTATTTCGCCAGCCCGTCCAGCGCGAGGTTGAGCGCCAGCACGTTCACCCGCGGCTCGCCGAGGATGCCGAGCCAGCGACCGCGGACCTGCCCCTCGACGAGGTCGCGCACGGCCGGCTCGGGGAGCCCGCGCGCGGCCGCCACGCGCTTCACCTGGAACAGGGCGGCGGCGGGCGAGAGGTCGGGGTCGAGGCCCGAACCGCTCGTCGTGACGAGGTCGACCGGCACCGGCACGCCCGGGTTCTCGGCCTTCAGGCGGGCGAGGTCGGCGCCGACCCGCTCGGCGAGCGCCGCGCTCGTCGGGCCGAGGTTGGAGCCCGACGAGTTCGCGGCGTTGTAGGGCGCCGGCACGGTCTTAGCGGGATCGGCCGGGTCGGCGGCGCTGGTCGCGGACGGCCGGCCCTGGAAGTAGCGCGCGTCGGCGAAGGCCTGGCCGATCAGGCTCGACCCGACGGGCTTGCCGTCGCGCAGGACGATCGAGCCGGCGGCCTGGCTCGGGAAGGCGAGGCCGGCGAGGCCGGTCATCGCGAGCGGATAGGCGAGCCCGGTGAGCGCGGTCAGCGCGATCAGCAGGACGAGGGCGGGGCGAAGCTGGGTCAGCATGGCGGTGTCTCGTGACGCGAAGGGGGAGGATCAGGCGAGGCGGAGCGCGGTGACGGCGAGGTCGATCGCCTTGATGCCGACGAAGGGCACCAGGATTCCGCCCAGGCCGTAGACCGCTAGGTTCCGGCGCAGCAGCGCGCCGGCGCCGACCGCGCGGTAGGCCACGCCGCGCAGGGCCAGCGGGATCAGCGCGACGATGATCAGCGCGTTGAAGATGATCGCCGACAGGATCGCGCTCTGGGGCGAGGCGAGCCCCATCACGTTCAGCGCCTGGAGCTGCGGATAGAGCCCGAGGAACATTGCCGGGATGATGGCGAAGTACTTCGCCACGTCGTTGGCGATCGAGAAGGTGGTCAGCGCGCCGCGCGTCATCAGCAGCTGCTTGCCGATGCCGACGATCTCGATGAGCTTGGTCGGGTCGGAATCGAGGTCAACCATGTTGCCGGCCTCGCGCGCCGCCACCGTGCCGGTGTTCATCGCGACGCCGACGTCGGCCTGGGCGAGGGCGGGGGCGTCGTTGGTGCCGTCGCCGCACATCGCGACGAGCTTGCCCTGCGCCTGCTCGCGGCGGATCAGCGCCAGCTTGTCCTCGGGGGTGGCCTGGGCGAGGAAGTCGTCGACGCCGGCCTCGGCGGCGATCGCGGCGGCGGTGACCGGGTTGTCGCCGGTGATCATCACCGTGCGGATGCCCATGCGGCGCAGCTCGGAGAAGCGCTCCCGGATGCCGCCCTTCACGATGTCCTTCAGCGTCACCACGCCGAGGAGGCGTCCGTCGCGGGCGACGGCGAGCGGCGTGCCGCCGGCCTTGGCGACGTCGTCGGCGATGGCGCGGACCTCCTCGACGCTCTCGGCCGAGGCGGTCGGCGCGTAGGCCAGGGCCGCGCTGGAGCCCCGGGTCGCGACCGGGCCGCCGCTCACCGCCGCGACGATCGAATCGACGGCGCCCTTTCGAATCTGCGAGCCGGCGAGGTCGACGCCGCTCATCCGGGTCTGTGCGGTGAACGGCACGAAGGTGGCGTCGAGGCTTGCCATGTCGCGGGCGCGGATCCCGTAGCTCTCCTTGGCCAGCACCACGATCGAGCGGCCCTCCGGCGTCTCGTCGGCGAGGGAGGCGAGCTGCGCCGCGTCGGCGAGCTCCTGCTCGGTGACGCCGCGGACGGGGCGGAACGCGGTGGCCTGACGGTTGCCCAGCGTGATCGTGCCGGTCTTGTCCAAGAGCAGCGTGTCGACGTCGCCGGCCGCCTCCACGGCGCGGCCCGACATGGCGAGCACGTTGAAGCGCACCAGCCGGTCCATGCCGGCGATGCCGATGGCCGAGAGCAGCGCGCCGATGGTGGTCGGGATCAGCGTCACGAACAGCGCGACCAGCACGATCAGCGGGATCGCGCCGCCGGCATAGGAGGCGAAGCTCGGGATCGAGGCGACGGCGAAGACGAAGATCAGGGTCAGGCCGGCGAGCAGGATGTTGAGCGCGATCTCGTTCGGGGTCTTCTGGCGGGCGGCGCCCTCGACGAGCGCGATCATCCGGTCGACGAAGGTCGAGCCGGCCGCGGCCGTGATCCGCACCCGGATCTCGTCGGAGAGCACCTGCGTGCCGCCGGTCACCGCCGAGCGGTCGCCGCCCGATTCGCGGATCACCGGGGCGGATTCGCCGGTGATCGCCGCCTCGTTGACCGAGGCGATGCCGAGGATCACCTCGCCGTCCGAGGGGATGATGTCGCCGGCCTCGACCAGCACCACGTCGCCGACCTTGAGGTCGTTGCCGGGGACGGTCTCGAAGGCGCGGCCCGCACCCGTCAGCCGCTTGGCCATGGTCTCGGTGCGGGTGCGCCGCAGGGAATCCGCCTGCGCCTTGCCGCGCCCCTCGGCGATCGCCTCGGCGAAGTTGGCGAACAGCACCGTGAACCAGAGCCACAGGATGATCTGCCCGGAGAAGGCGAGGTTCTCGGCGCCCGTCGCGGCGTCGCGGACGAACAGCACCGTGGTGAGCGCGGCGACGACCTCGACGACGAACATCACCGGGTTGCGCACCATCAGGCGCGGATCGAGCTTCCGCAGCGCGCCGAGGAGGGCCGGGCCGACGAGGGCGGTGCTGAGCAGGGTCTGGGAGGGGCGGGACATGGGGTTTCGTCCGGATGCGGGGGAGGGCCGGCGGGCTCAGTGTCCGAGCGCGCGGCCGAGGAGGGCGGCGCCGGCCATCAGGCCGAGGGCGCCGAGGAGGGTGAGGCTCAGCATCGCCAGGATCAGGTCGGAGACCCGGACCGGCGGGCGGCGCCCGGCGACGGCCGGGCGCGGGCGCTGCGCGCCCCGCTTGCGCCGCGGCAAGGGGCGGGGCGCTGTGCGGGGGGCGGCGTGGAGGAGGGTGCGGCCCACGGGTCAGCCCCCCGCGGCGAAGGTCTGGCCGAGGCCGCCGGCGAGGTGCTCGACGATCGGCCCCAGCGCCAGCGCCGGGAAGAAGGTCAGGCCGCCGACGATGAGGATCACGCCGACGAGGAGCCCGACGAACAGGCCGCCGTCGGTGGGGAACGTTCCGGACGAGGCCGGCACGGTCTTTTTGGCGGCGAGCGCGCCGGCGATGGCGAGCGCCGGGACGATCACGAAGAACCGCCCGACCAGCATGCCGGCCGCCAGCGTGGTGTTGTAGAAGGTCGTGTTCGCCGTCAGGCCGCCGAAGGCCGAGCCGTTGTTGGCCGCCGCCGAGGTGAAGGCGTAGAGCATCTCGGAGAAGCCGTGCGGGCCGGCATTGGCGGGCCCCGCGAGCCCCGCGGCGACCACGGTGGCGAGCGCGGTGCCGCCGAGCATCATCAGCGGCAGGCAGAGGATGGCGAGCATCGCCATCTTCACCTCGCGCGCCTCGATCTTCTTGCCGAGGTATTCCGGCGTGCGCCCGACCATCAGCCCGGCGACGAAAATCGTGACGATGACGAAGACCAGCATGCCGTAGAGCCCGGCGCCGACGCCGCCGACGATGATCTCGCCGAGCTCCATGTTGATCAGCGGGATCATGCCGCCGAGCGCGGTGAACGAGTCGTGCATGGCGTTGACCGCGCCGCAGGAGGCGGCGGTGGTGACGACGGCAAACAGCGCCGAGGCCACGATCCCGAACCGGATCTCCTTGCCCTCCATGTTGCCGCCGGGAAGCCCGAGCGCGTTCAGGACCGGGCTGCCGGCGGCTTCGGCGCCGTAGGTGACCGCGATCCCGGCCCCGAACAGCACGGCCATCGCGGCCAGGATCGCCCAGCCCTGACGCTCGTCGCCGACGCTGCGGCCGAACAGGTTGGTGAGCGCGGCGCCGATCGCGAAGATCGAGACCATCTGCACGAAGTTCGACAGCGCGGTCGGGTTCTCGAACGGGTGGGCGGCGTTGGCGTTGAAGAAGCCGCCGCCGTTGGTGCCGAGCATCTTGATCGCGACCTGGCTCGCCACCGGCCCGACCGCGATGGTCTGGGGCGCGCCCTCGAGCGTCGTCGCCGCGACGGCGCCGCCGAAGGTCTGCGGGATGCCCTGCCAGACCAGGAACAGCGTGAACACGACGCAGAGCGGCAGCAGCAGGTAGAGGGTGCAGCGGGTGAGATCGACCCAGAACGAGCCCACCGTCCGCGCCGAGGCCCGCGAGAATCCCCGGACGAGGGCGACGGCCAGGGCGATGCCGGTCGCGGCCGACAGGAAGTTCTGGTGGGTCAGCCCCAGCATCTGCGACAGGTACGAGAGCGTGGTCTCACCGCCGTAGGACTGCCAGTTGGTGTTGGTGACGAAGCTCGCCGCGGTGTTGAAGGCGAGGTCCGGCGCCACGGCGCCCTGCCCGTCCGGGTTCAGCGGCAGGGCCGCCTGCAGCCGCAGCAGACCGTAGAGCAGCACGAAGCCGGCCGCGTGGAAGACGAGCATCGCGGTGGCGTAGGCGAGCCAGTGCTGCTCGTGGGTCCGGTCGATGCCGGCCAGGCGATAGAGCCCGCGCTCGATCGGCTTGAGCACGGGCGAGAGCAACGTCCGCTCGCCCGCGAACACGCGGGTCATGTAGCCGCCGAGGGGGCGCACGAGCGCCAGCACGACCGCGCAGAAGAGCGCGATCTGGATCCAGCCGTTCACGGTCATGGGCTTGGTGTCCTTCAGAACCGCTCGGGGCGGACGAGGGCGTAGGCGAGGTAGGCGAGGAGGCCGACCGTCACGAGGGCGCCGAGGGTCAGGTCGAGAGACAGGCCGTAGGGCATGGCGGGGCCCTCACAGGCGCGCGCACAGGCCGGCATAGCCGACCGCGAGGGCGAAGAAGGCGAGGCCTCCGGCGAGGAAGACGAGGTCGAGCATGGCGGGCGTCCGGACGAGGAGCCGGCAACGCGGTCGTGGGCCGACCGGTCCGCTTCGACCGATCCGCCCCGGCGACCTGCTTGCCGTGATCGTCAGAGTGGCCGGACGCGCCGTAGGAATGCGAGAGGGAGGCGGCGCCGAATCCATAAGGATCCCATCAGGATCGGGCCGGCTCGGCGGTGTCGGGCACGGACGACCGCGTCCGGTCGAAGGCGCGGCGGATCGCGCGCTGTCCCGGCGTCTCGACGGCGTAGCGGATCACGGTCGCGAGCCCGACCGAGGCGAGGACGGCCGCGAGGATCGCCGATCCGGACGACCATCCGCCGGCCTCCAGCGCCCGGATGATCGCGTAGCCGAGGATCTGGTGGACGAGGTAGAGCGGGTAGGAGATCGCCCCGAGGAAAACCAGGGGCGCGCAGCCGAGCCAGGGCAGCCGCCCGGTCGCGGCGGCGAGGACCGTGCCGGCAAAGCCGAGCACGAGCAGGACATAGAAGCCCGTCCCGACGCCGCCGTAGTCGACGGCGGGCCCGAGGGCGGTGAAGCCGAACGCGGCGGCGAGCGCCCCGAGGCCGAGGGGGGTCAGCGCGCCCGCCGCGAGGCGCGCGAGCATCGCCCCGATCACGAACAGCAGCGCGAAGGGGAGGTTGAGGAGCACGACCACCTGCAGCGTGCGGACCGGAAGGACCAGCGTGCCGACGAACGCCGCGGCGAGCCATCCGGCGCAGATCCGCTCGAGGCGCAGCCCGGGATCGGTCGCCGGGCCCCTGTGGACCAGGGCGAGGGCGGCGAGTGCGTAGAAGGCGACCTCGTAGGTCAGCGTCCAGTGGGACGGATCGATCGGCGGCACCCGGATCAGCGAACTGAGCATCGTCAGACCCGCGAGGGCCGCGCCCGGCGTGATCCCCACGGGATTCGGGCCGCCGAGGGCGAAGAATCCCCAGCGTGACCCCCGAGCAGACGAGGAAGGCGGGATACAGCCGCGCGACCCGCCGCACGGCGTAGTCTCCGAGGGACGGCGTCCGCCCGAGCGTACCGGCAATCACCAAACCGCTCAGGATGAAGAACAGCTCGACGCCGAAATGCCCGGCGGCGAAGCTCGGAACGCGGTCGACATGCGGCCCGATGCGGCCTTCGTAGCTGAAGAGGTAATGGTGCAGCATCACCGCCGTTGCGGCGAGACCACGCAGGGCGTCGATGGATCGGATTCGGCCGATGGGGCGGACGGGGGTGTTGCCCGAATCAATCGACATACTTTAGGTACGTTTTCCGCAACGCGTTCCCGTCACGCCATGACAGCGCGGTTGCCTTAAGAAACGTTGACCCCTGCCGTGCGGGATACCGGCCATTCGAAAAAAGCGTGGCTGCACCGTTGGAAAGGTATAGATTGATACCACGAATACAGCGCTCCTCTTGATTGTATTCCGAGAGCGCCGGTTACACCGCACATCCGGGCATCCCGCCCGACAGCACGAACCCTGTGAGGCCAGCCCCATGACGACCGCGGAACAGAAGAAGCCGACCGATGCCGACCACACCGTCGGCAACCGCATCGCGGTGCTTCGGGCCGCCCGCGGGATCAGCCAGACCGCCCTGGGCCAGGCGCTGGGGGTGAGCTTCCAGCAGGTCCAGAAGTACGAGAAGGGCCGCAACCGCGTCGGCGCCGGCCGCCTGCAGACGATCGCCGACCATCTCGGCGTCCCGGTCTCGACCTTCTTCGAGAGCGAGCCCGGCGAGGCCCGCAGCTTCGAGGACGGCACGAGCCTGCCCTTCCTCGGCATCGCCGGCGCCGCGGAGCTGCTGAAGGCCTACGCCGCGATCGCCGACCTGCAGATGCGCCGCGACGTCCTGGCGATGGTGAAGTCCGCCGCCCGGATCGCCCGCGCCAGCACGCCCGACGCGTCCGCTTCCGACATCGCCTGACACGCGGGCCGACGCCACGGCGCCGGCCGCACGCGACAACGTGATCGCCGGGCGCTCCGATGCGCCTATCTTCCCGGATGCGAGCCACGCCGGCTTGCCGAAAGGGAGGATCCGATGATCCGCACCGTCCGCGGCGGCTTCGCCGCATTGGCACTGTCCGCCTTCGCGCTGTCCGCGACCGTCTCCGGGGCGTCGGCAGCCGAAGGCTTGGCGTACCGGGCCGCGCTGAAGGCAGGCTCGGAAGTGCCCGCCAACGACAGCAAGGGCACCGGCGAGATCTCGGCGACCTACGATCCGGCGAGCAAGACGCTGACCTGGAAGGGCAGCTACAATGGGCTGACCGGGCCCGTGACGGCCGCGCATTTCCACGGTCCGGCCGAGGCCGGCGCCAATGCCGGCGTGCTGATCCCGGTGACCGCCGCCGCCAGCCCGTTCGAGGGCTCGGCCACGATCGACGACGCCAAGGCGGCCGACCTCGTCGCGGGCAAGATCTACGTCAACCTCCACACCGCCGCGAACCCGAAGGGCGAGATCCGCGGGCAGGTGGTGCGCGCGCCGTAGGCCTTTTCCGGGCCGCGCGCTTTCTGTAGGCCGCTCGCCGGGGGACGGCATGCGGAGGCTCGGTCGGTGAAGCAATCGGACGCCATCATCGCCTGGACGCCGGCGCGCTGGGCCGAGCTGCGCCCGGACACCGCCGGCCAGGTCGCGGTGCTGCCCCTCCCCGACACGGAGGGCGCGGCCAAGCGCTTCCTGATGCGCGGCGGGGCCGGATCCTCGGCCCTCCAAGCCCTGACGGGGGAGGCGCGCATCGCCCGCCTGTTCATCGACTTCCAGACCCTGGTGGTGCGCGACGGCCTCGACCCGCAGGCGGTGCACCGGGCGTTCCTCGCCATCGACGAGTACCGGTTCCGCATCGCCCCCGACACGGAGGGCGCGGAGTTCGAGGATCCGCCGGAAGAGGATTGATCGCAGAGCCGCCCGAACGGCTCGCGGAGTCACAATCGAGAAAAGGCGGGCGCTTACTCACGGTTGCCCTAGTTGAGTCCCGGCACGCTTTGCGCCACGGAGCCTTCCGCGATGCCTCTCGCAGCCTTTCCCGCCCCCAGCGGCCTGTCCCGCCGCGCGCTGATCGCCGCCGCCGGGCTGATGCCCTTGGCCCAAACCCTCGCGGCGGAGGAGGCGCTGATCCGCCGGCCGATCCCGTCGACGGGCGAGCTGCTGCCGGTGGTCGGCATCGGCACCTCGCGCCGCTACGAGGTCGCGCCGACGCCGGACGCCGTCGCGCCGCTGCGGGCGGCGGTGGAGCGCTTCGTGGCGCTCGGCGGATCGGTGATCGACACCGCCCCGAGCTACGGCACGGCAGAGGACGTGCTCGGCCTCATCCTCCCGGACGGGGCCCTGCGCGAGAAGGTGTTCCTGGCGAGCAAGGTGGACACCACCGGCCGCGAGGCGACGCGCGCCGAGTTCGAGCGCTCGCTGGCGCGGATGAAGGTCGCGCGGATCGATCTGCTGGCCGTGCACAACCTGATCGACGCGACCGAGAACCTCGCGGTGCTGCGCGACCTCAAGGCCGAGAAGCGGATCCGCTACCTCGGCGTCACGGTCTGGCGCGACGGGCAGTTCGACGGGCTGGAGCGGGTGATGCGCGGCGAGACCCTCGACGCGATCCAGGTCAACTACGCGATCGACAACCGCGAGGCCGCCGAGCGCATCCTGCCGCTCGCCGCCGACCGGGGGCAGGCGGTGATGGTCAACGTGCCGTTCGGGCGCGACCGCCTGTTCAAGGCGGTCCAGGGCAAGGCGGTGCCGGACTTCGCCAAGGGCTTCGGCTGCGAGACCTGGCCGCAATTCTTCCTGAAATACGTCCTCGGCCACCCGGCCGTGACCTGCCCGATCCCCGGCATGGCGAAGGTCGCCTACGTCGAGGACAACCTCGCCGCAGCCCGCGGGCGCCTGCCCGATGCGGCCGAGCGGAAACGGATGGAGGCCTTCATCGATGCGCTCTGACCTTTTGGGACTTTCCCGTCGTGCCGCGCTCATCGCCGGCCTCGCATGCCTCGCGTTTCCGGCGATGGCGCAGGAAGCATCCAAGAAAATCCGGATCGGCGTGATCGGCTCGGGCAACATCGGCGGCACGATCGGGAGCCTCTGGGTCAAGGACGGGCACGAGGTGATGTTCTCCTCCCGCCATCCCGAGACCCTGAAGGCCCTGATCGAGGCCCTCGGGAGCAAGGCCAAGGCCGGCACGCCCGAGGAGGCGATCGCCTTCGGCGACGCGGTGCTCGTGGCGGTGCCGTACAAGGCCTATCCGGAGCTCTCGACATCCTACGCCGCCGCGCTCAAGGGCAAGGTCGTGCTCGATGCCGGCAACGCCACCAAGGCGCGCGACGGCGAGCTCTACGACGAGGTCCAGGCCAACGGCATCGGCGCCACCTCGGAGAAGTACTTCCCCGGCGCCAGGCTCGTCCGGGCGTTCAACGCCGCCAACTACAAGGTCTTCGCCAAGGAGGGCGCCAACGGCGGGGCCGACCGGGCCGGCGGCCGCATGGCGATCCCGATCGCCGGCGACGACGCCAGCGCCCTCAAGGTCGCCGAGGGCCTCGTGCACGATGCCGGCTTCGACCCGGTGGTGGTCGGCGGCCTCAAGGACGCGAGCAAGTTCGCCATGGGCTCGCCGGGCTTCGGCCACGAGAAGACCGCGCCGGAGCTGCGCAAGGCCCTCGGGCTGACGCCGTGACGATGGCCACCGGGCAACTCCCTCTCCCCTCTGCGGGGGAGGGCGCGTCGGAGCCGGTCCTTGCAACAAGTTGACCCGATGAATCACGCAACGCCGCCGAGCGAGGCCGCGCCTTCGAACGCCCTCGCGCGCCTGATCGGCGTCCGGCCCGGAGAGGGGCCGGCCCTGGCCTGGTCCTGGGCCTACATCTTCTCGATCCTGGCCGCCTACTACGTCCTGCGGCCGATCCGCGACCAGATGGGCGTGGCCGGCGGCATCGAGAACCTGCCCTGGCTGTTCACGGCGACGCTGGTCGGGATGCTGGCGCTGAACCTGCCCTTCGCCTGGCTGGTCAAGCGCATGCCGCGCGCGCGCTTCGTGCCGCTGACCTACCGGTTCTTCGGCGCCAACATCCTTTTGTTCGCGCTGGCGCTCTACCTCGCCCCGCCGGACTGGGACGTGTGGATCGGGCGGGTGTTCTTCGTCTGGCTCTCGATCTTCAACCTGTTCGTGGTGTCGATCTTCTGGGCGACCATCGTCGACGTGTTCTCGACGAGCCAGGGCAAGCGCCTGTTCGGCTTCATCGCGGCCGGCGCGACGCTCGGGGCGATCGCCGGCTCGGCGACGACCGCGCTGCTCGCCAAGACCGTGCCGACCTGGGGCCTGATGCTCGGCGCGGTCGCGCTGCTCGAATGCGCCGTGTTCAGCATGCGCGGGCTCGCCCGCCTGTCGGAGCGGCTGCGGCAGGCGCCGTCCGGCGGGCCGGAGCAGGGGACGGGACAGGTGATCGGCGGCAGCGTGCTCGCCGGCGTCACCCGGACGTTCGCCTCGCCCTACCTCCTGAACATCTCGCTGTTCCTGCTGCTGTTCTCGGTGACCTCGACCTACCTGTATTTCCAGCAGGCGGCGATCGCCAAGGCGAGCTTCCCCGACCGGGCGGCGCAGACGGCGTTCTTCGCCGGCGTCGACCTGGCGGTGAACGTGCTGACGCTGGGGGTGCAGTTCTTCCTCACCGGGCGGATCGTGCGCCGGATCGGCGTCGGGCTCACCCTGGCGATCCTGCCCGCGCTGAGCATCCTCGGCTTCGGGCTGCTGGCGCTGGCGCCGTCCATCGCCGCCATCGTCGGGTTCCAGGTGCTGCGGCGGGCGGGCAACTTCGCGATCAGCCGGCCGATCCGCGAGGTGCTGTTCACGGTGGTGCCGCGGGAGGACCGCTACAAGGCCAAGAGCTTCATCGACACGGTGGTCTACCGCCTGGGCGACCAGGCCGGCGCGTGGTCCTATGCCGGCCTCGGGGCGCTCGGGTTCGGCGCGGCGGCGGCCTCGGTGGTGGCGGTGCCGCTCTCGGCGGCCTGGCTCGTCAACAGCCTGTGGCTCGGGCGGGCGCAGGAGCGGCGCCACCGTGCCGCGCGGGCGGCCGAAGCCCCCGGCTACGCCGACGGGATCTGAGGACCGGCCGGCGGCTCAGCGGCGGCGGGCGCGCACCCGGACCGGCCGCAGGACGGGCGCGCCCGCGTGGCGGTCGCCGAGCGCCCGGCCGACGAGGCCCGCGACGCCGATCGCCGCGCATCCGGCGAGCGCCGCGGCGACGCCCTGGCCGAGCCATTCGACAAACCCGAGGATCGCCATGCAACAGCCCTCCGAATCCTGCTCCAAGCTGAGCGCCCGACGGTTAACGAAATGTTAATGCGCCGACGCCGCATCCCCGCCGCACAGCCGCCGCCCCGGGACGGGATCTGTCCGGCACCGCAACCGTTAAGCCGACGTTAACCCTGGCGCTTCGATGGAGCGTCGGACGCGACCGGCCTAGGGGAGGTCTCGAAGGCATGACCTGCTGGTCCGATTCGCGGCCCGTCCTGTGGCTCGCCCCGGCGCTCGCCCTCGTGAGCCTGCCCCTTATGATCGGTCCCCTTGCGATCGGGCCCGCCTCGGCGCAGGAACCGCTCTTCCTGCGCATCCGCCCCTCGGATGCGCCTCCGCCCGCGATCGGCTCCGGCGGGGTCGATCCGGAGATCGCGGCGGCGCGGGCGGCGCGCGAGGCGGTGTGGGAGCGCAGCACCGTCCGCGCGAACATCGCGATCGCCTCGGTCTGCACCGGCTGCCTCGGACGGCCGCCGGCGCCGACGCCCCTGCGGCCGGACCGGCCGCGGCCCGCCACCCCGCCGGAGAGCGCGCGCGCCGCGCTCGCTCCGGCCGAACCTTCCCCCGACGCGGCCGCCGGCCCTGCCGCGGACCCGACATCGACCCGAGGTGATCCATGACCCAAGCCCATCCGACCAGCGGCGCCGAGCCCGATGCCGCCTGCCCGGTCTCCCTGGAACTGCTCGGCGAGGTCTACCGGGCCGACGAGTACGACTTCCCCGAGATCGTCGCCGGCATCGCGCCGCTGAAGCGGGCGCAGCTCGCCGCCTACCTCTACGGCAAGAGCCACATGCACCAGCTCGGCCTGAAGGTGGCCCGCGCCTGCGAGCGCGAGGACCTGATCCGGGTCGCCGGCGAGGTCGGATCGGTGATCCACGGGCAGGCGCACCTCAAGCCCGCGCCCGCCCCCGTCCCGGTGGTCGAGGCCGGCGCGCCGAAGCCGAAGAAGGTCAGCCTCGGCGGGCCTGCCAAGAAGATCAGCCTCGGCGGCTCGGCCGCCAAGGGCCGCAGCTTCGACTGAAGCCCCTCTTTCTCGTCGGCCCGGATACGGCACCGGTGCCGCGCGGAGGGAGCCCGCGGCGCGCCGGTGCCGCTCGTCGCGCGCGCCTCGCCTGGAGTGTCAACGCATGTACGGTTCTTGGTTCAAGCTCGGGATGGACGCCACGATGCTGGCGTTCGAATCGCAGCAGGTGATCGGCATGCGGCTGATGATGCTCTCGGCGGGCGGGGCCGTCGGCCAGGCCGAGGCGCAGCGCATGGTCACCGAGAAGGTCGTGGCGGCGGGCGAAGCCGCGCTGATGATGGCGTCCGGCGCCTCGACCGCCAAGGTCATCGCCGGCTACCGGCGCAAGGTCCGGGCGAACGCGCTCCGCCTGTCGAAGCGCTGACGACCCCGCGCCGGCGCACGGATTCGCGCCGGCTTCGCACCGCAACACCCGTTAACCCTGCCTTAACCACCGGCTTTCATCGTTTCCCCGGGACAGCAACGGGAGACGAGACATGGACCTGATCGAGCACCGGGTGCGCGAGCGCGCCTACTACATCTGGGAGGACGAAGGCCGCATCCACGGCCGGGCGGACGCCCACTGGCTGCGCGCCGAAGCCGAGATCGCCGCGCCCGCGCCGATCCTGACGATCGAGGCCGTCGCCGAGACCAGCCTCGCCCCGAGCCCGGCCAAGACCCTGAAGCCCCGCGCCAGCCGCGCCAAGGCCATTGCGAAGCCCGCCGAGGCCGCCGCGAAGCCTGCCGCCAAGACCGCTGCCAGCAAGACCGCTGCCGCCAAGCCGGCCCCGAAGGCCGCCGCGTCCAAGATCGCGGCCCCCAAGGCTCCGAAGGCGCTCGCGGCCGCCAGCCTCGCCGCCAAGCCGAAAGCCGCCCGCGCCTCGACCGGCGCCAGCCTGCACTGAGCCGCCGCCGAGGCCTCGAAACTCGACCGCAAGAGCCCGCCCCTCGACCGAGGGGCGGGCTCTTGCCGTTTCGAGGACCCGCTCGGCCCCTTCCCGGATGGCCCCGGATGCGGGATACGCCGATCCTGCAGGCGCGAGGGACGGATCCCCGAATCTCCGTAAGCCAGGGGTTGTGGTTCGCATGCCAGACGCCGTGAGCGGGGCCGACGCGCCCGCATCCGCCAAGCCGTCGGTCCTGACCCACCTCGCGGATCGCCGCATCGTGGCGATGCTCGGGCTCGGCTTCAGCTCCGGGCTTCCGTTCCTGCTGGTCTACGTCACGCAGTCGGCGTGGCTGTCGGAGGCGAAGGTGCCGATCGGCATCCTCGGGCTGCTGAGCGAGCTGACGCTGGCCTACAAGTTCAAGTTCCTCTGGGCGCCGTTCCTCGACCGCTACGACGCCCCGATCCTCGGGCGCTGGCTCGGGCGGCGGCGCGGCTGGATCGTGGCGACGCAGCTCGGCGTGGCGCTGACGCTCGCCGGCATCGCCTTCGGCGACCCGGCCGACTTCCTCGCCTGGACGGTGGTGTTCTCGCTGGCGCTGGGATTCGCCGGCGCGACCCAGGACGTGGTGATCGACGGCTGGCGCATCACCGCGGCGGCGCCCGAGCGGCAGGCGCTGATGTCGTCCTTCGCCGAGGTCGGCTGGCGGGTCGGCAACCTCGCGGCGGGCGCCGGGGCGCTCTACCTCGCCGACGCCTACGGCTGGCGCGCCGCCTACCTGTGCATGGCCGTGCTGATGGCGCCCGGGATGATCGCGGCCCTGATCGCCCCCGAGCCGGAACCCGCCCGACCCGCGGCGCACGAGCGCGCCGGCTTCGTCGAGACCGTGGTCGCGCCGATCCGCGAGCTGGTGACGCGGCTCGGGCCGATGGCGGTGCCGATCCTCGTGATGGTCGCGGGCTTCCGCATGCCCGGCTACGTGTCGAGCGCGATGGCGATGCCGCTGTTCAAGAGCCTGCACTACTCCAACACCGACATCGCCACGGTGACCAAGCTGTTCGGCTTCGGCGTCGCGCTGGCCGGCACGTTCCTGGCGAGCTTCGTCGTGCCGCGGATCGGGATCCTCGCGAGCCTCGTCGCGGGCACCGTGTTCGGCTCGGCCTCCCACCTCGCGCTCGCCTACCTCGCGATCCACGGCGGTGACGGGGGAGCGGCGTTCTGGACCTTCGCGATCGCGGTCAGCGTCGACAGCTTCGCCTACGCCTTCGCCTCGATCGTGCTGATCACCTACATGTCGTCGCTGGCCGCGAGCGAGCACGCCGCCAGCCAGTACGCGCTGCTGACCTCGCTGTGCGCGCTCCCCGGCAGCCTGCTGGCCAGCGCCTCCGGCTTCATCATCGCCGATGTCGGCTTCGCCTGGTTCTTCGTCGGCACGGCGCTGATCGGCGTGCCGGTGGCGCTCCTGTGCGCCTATGTCTGGCACGTCCATCCGCGGACGGAGGCGCCGGCGGCGTGAGTCCGCGACGAGGGCCGTGGAACGGCGGCGAAGCTGTGCCGTTGTCCGACGAGAACCCTGCACCGGCCGGGATACGCGCGCGCCCCGCGCGCCGCCCTTTCCGACACGAGGACCCGATGACGCTCCGCACAGCCGGCCTTCTGCTCGCCCTGCTCGCCGTCCCGGCCGCCGCGCAGGCGCAGGTCTATCGCGACCGCGCGCCGGCTGGCCCGCTCGGCGAGACCGTGCCGATCACCGTCGGCGGCCGCGCGCCCTGGCAGCCGGCCTGGGCCTACGATTCCGGCGGCGACAACGACCGGCGGCCGGAACTGCCCTATTACCAGCAGGGCCGCGGCCAGCAGACCGGCGGCCCCACGCGCAACCTGCTGCCCGACGACGGCCTGCGCCTCGTCCCGATCCCGCGCTGAGCCGATGAAAGCCGCGATCTTCGACATCGACGGGACGCTGCTCGACAGCGTCGACCTTCACGCGGAGGCCTGGGTCGAGGCCTTCCGCCACTTCGGCATCGAGACCGACGTCGCCAAGGTCCGCAGCCAGATCGGCAAGGGCGGCGACGAGCTGATGCCGGTCTTCCTGTCGGAGGCGCAGCTGCGCGACCAGGGCGAGGCGATCGAGGCCTACCGCTCCGACCTGTTCAAGCGCGCCTACCGCGACCGGGTGAAGCCGTTCCCGGGCGTGCGCGCCCTGTTCGAGCGGATCCGCGCCGACGGCACGACGATCGCGCTGGCCTCCTCGGGCAAGCGCAGCGAGGTCGAGCACTACCAGGACGTGCTCGGCATCGCGGACCTCGTCGACGCGGCGACGAGCTCGGACGACGCCGAGCGCTCGAAGCCCCATCCCGACATCTTCGAGGCGGCGCTGAAGCGGCTCGAAGGCATCGACCGCGCCGAGATCGTGGTCCTGGGCGACACGCCCTACGATGCGCAGGCCGCCGGCAAGGCCGGGCTCGCCACCGTCGGCCTGCTGTGCGGCGGGTTCCCCGAAACCGACCTGAAGGCGGCCGGCTGCATCGCGATCTATCGCAGCCCGCAGCACCTGCTCGAAGACTTCGAATCCTCGCCGCTGGCAAAGCGCAAGACGATCTGACGTCGAATCCGGTGCGCGCCCGCGATTGTCCCCGCAATCCTGGCATGCGTGTGGCCCGGATGCGACGCGGTCTCGCGCCGGCTACGGACAACGCAGGATAAGACTGGCGCGGGTGGCGCGAAAGGCGTAGCCACCCCGCCGGAACTTCCTGGGATCCTTCTAGGGACGGGGCGGATCATGCGTCAGACGGCCGAGACCAGCGTACAGACCTGGAATCCCTGCAGCGACAGGCCTCTCCACGAGCGGATCGCGGAGGCGGTCCAGAGCCGCGCCACGCCGATCAGCCAGCTCCTGCGCCTGATGTCGGCCCTCGACGCCGAGGGCAACGCCAACGAGAACCTGCGGCTTCAGCTGCGTGCCCGCATCGGCGCGCCGCTCAGCGCCTGAGGCCGACCCGCCCCGATGGGGGCCCGGCGTCGACGACGGTCCCGGCGATGCGCCCGCCGCCGGGGTGAGCCGGAGCAGGACGGCTGCCGGCGCCTCCCCGCAGCTCGGCGCGACGCATCGACCGACCCGCAGGCCGTCGTCCTGACTTCAGCTCCTCAAGGCTGAACCCAGAGGCAGGCCGGCTCGCCCTTCACCGCAAGGCATTCGAACGGCGCGCCGCCGATCATCGCGCGGTGCTCGACCGCGCCGACGTCGGCGCGCCGGATCGCCTTGCAGCCGGGCCGGGTGCCGGCCTGGGCGAGGGCGGCGGCGCGGTCGGGGGCGGCGGTCGTAAGGAGGCGGAGCGACACGAGGGTATCGCAGGCCGCGACCCGATCGTCCGGCTGCGCGAGCGCGGGGGTGACGAGCATCGCGGCCAGCCCGATGCCGGCCCGGCACGCACGCCGTCGGAAATGCCGCTCGTTCATATTTCCCTCGGCGGTCTGCGGACAGGCGGGACGGCCGCGCGAGGCGCGAAGGTCCGGAAGAAACGGCAACGCCGTCCGCGGCGGGCGGACGGCGCTGTCTGGCGGCCGATGCGACGCGGCGTCCGCGTCAGCGCTTGGTCTTCACCTTGGCCTTGCGGGCGGCATAGCGGGCGTCGCGGAGTTCCTTCTTCGCGGCGAGCTCGGCGGCCTTGCGCTCCTGCAACGCCGCGGCCTCGGCGGCCTCGCGGGCGATCTGGGCGGCGAGCTCGGCCTCCTCGCGGGCGCGCTTCTCTTCCGCGGCCTGCTTCTCGGCGGCGATGCGGGCGGCTTCGCGCTCGCGGAGACGGGTCTCGCGGGCCTGGACGAGCTCGGCCCGGGCCTTGGCCTTGGCGATCATCTCGGGGTCGTCGGCCGGGGGGCGCGCCTTGAACTTGGCGAGCAGGGCAGCCTTGGCGGCTGCGGAATTCTGGCGGCGGTCGTCGAAATTACGATAGTCGAATGCGCTCATCTGACCTTTCTCGTACGGTGTCTCACTTCGGGTTTCGGGAGCGTCCGCGACGGATCAATCCGCGGGACGGGGCCGGGGGAACGGGCCCTTCAGCAAATCGGATTCGGCAAGCCTGATTCCGCCTCGCGGCGAATCGAAAAAGCCAATGACCGACGGATGGGCGGCGTGCAACCTGAGCTGCATTCGGAAATCGCCGCGATGGGTGACAATCGTCGTCGCGCCGTCGCAAATCCAGGGACAGATGCGGATATGCCGCAGCGGGACGATCGACGCCCCCGGACCGCTCCGTCCGGAGGCGTCGCTGTCGCGGATCAGGCCGCCTGGAGGTTTCCGGCCGACTGCTTGCCGGTGCGCCGGTCGTTCTCGATCTCGTAGGAGAGCTTCTGGCCCTCGATCAGGTTGCGCATGCCGGCGCGCTCGACGGCGGAGATGTGGACGAACACGTCCTTGCCGCCGTCATCCGGCTGGATGAAGCCGTAACCCTTGGTCTCGTTGAACCATTTCACGGTGCCCGTGCTCATGGCGCCTACCTCCGTCGTATCGATGTGTTGAGCCTGCCGGCCCGAGCGGCTGTCCACGCGCGGGGGTGGGCGAAGCAGGTTGGATGTCGAGATGGAATGTCAGTCGAAGCGACGCCCTTGCAAGTGGCTAAAGGGACAGCGGGCGGAGCAACCCGGCGGCGGCCGGCAAGCATCGACGCACGCTGGAGTTAGGTCGCGGCCTGCCGTCTGACAAGAGTCCGGCCGACAGTCCCGGCGCCGCCCCCTGCGAAGGCCGCCGAAGGTTGCCGCAGCCGGCCCGGCCGTCTAGGTTCGGCCCGGTGCGCGATGGGGTCCGGACGGAGGGTCCGGCGCCCGATCACCCCGGATCCGGCTCGGGCGGGGGACCACCGGCAGCGACCTTCCTTAAGGCCTGCTCCGGCATGATCGGCATCGCGACGAGGGGGGACTTCGAGATGAGCGCGACGGAATTTCCGCACGCCGCGGACGTGCAGCGGACGGCCGGCCCCTGCGCGTGACGCGACGGAACCCGGATCGCGCCACCACCGTCCCGCGCGGCTGCAACGGCGCCTTCGCCGGCGCCGTCATGGCCGCCGGCCTGTCCCTGGCCGCCTCGCCGGCCGCGGCCTTCGACCTGTTCGGGTTGTTCGGCTCCGAGGAGGAGCCCCTGGCGCCGAGCGCCACCGCACTGCCCTACGCGCTGAAGATCCAGGGCACCGACGATTCCGACCTGGAGAAGACGCTGGAGGACACCTCGACCCTCCACCGCCTGCGCCGCGAGCCGCCGCCGGACGGGGAAGGGCTGGTGCGCCGCGCCGAGGCCGACCTGCGGCGCCTGCCCGATGCGCTCTCCGGCTACGGCTACTACGCCGGCCGTGTCACCGTCCGGATCGAGGAGGTGGTGCTCGGCGGCGAGGCCTCGCTGATCGCCGCCGCGCGGGCGGCGGATGCCGAGCGCGCCCGCGCCCTGGTCCCGGTCCGCATCGCGGTCGATGCCGGGCCGCTCTACACCCTGCGCACCGTCACCGTGCGCGACCCGCAAGGCGCCGCCTTCCCCGAGGAGGTGCTGCCGAAGCGCTTCACCCGCGTCGACGACGAGACGCCGGCGCGCTCCAGCCTCGTGCTCGCCCGCGAGGCGAAGATCGTCGACCGCTTCCGCGAGCGCGGCCACCCCTTCGCCAAGGTGGTGTCGCGCGATCCCGTCGTGGACGACGCCGCCCACGTCATGGACGTGACCTTCACCGTCGATCCCGGCCCGCAGGCCGGCCTCGGCGCGGTCACGGTCCGCGGCACGAAGGACATCGACCCGGCGGTGGTGCGCTCCTTCATCGACGCGGAGCCGGGCGACCCGTACTCGCCGAAGGCGCTCACCGACATGCGCCGGGCGCTGGTGAAGGTCGAGGGCCTCGGCTCGGTGCGGGTGCGCGAGGGCGAGGCGCTGGATGCGCAGGGCAACCTGCCGATCTTCGTCGACGTGACCGAGCGCGACCGCAACCTGATCGGCGTCTCGGCCCGCTACTCCACCGTCGACGGCCCCGGCATCCGCGCGACCTACGCCAACCGCAACCTGTTCGGCGGCGGCGAGACGATCCGGCTCGACGCCGACCTGTTCTACCTCGGCAACGATCTCTACGCCACGCAGCGCAAGCTCGCCGGCATCGAGTCGAACGGGCTCGGCGGGCGCCTGTCCGCCACCTTCGTGAAGCCGGCGCTCTGGGGCACCCGCAACGACCTGATCGCCAACCTGTTCGCGGGTCGCGAGGCGCAGCAGAGCTACGTCGCGGACGCCGCCGGCGGGACGCTCGGCGTCCGCCACCGCTTCTCGGACACGTTCTACGCGCAGGTCGGCGTCGAGGGGCAGGCGGGCCGCGCCCAGGACGCGCTCGGCAAGGTCGATTACCGCCTGGTCGGCATCCCGGTCTCGGTGTCCTACGATTCGACCGACAACCTGCTGGACCCGACCAGGGGCGTCCGGCTGACGGCCTCGGCGACGCCCTATGCCGGCTTCCTCGGCTCCGATCCGTCGATCTTCGTCGCCAAAGCGCAGGGCTCGACCTACTACGCCCTGGACGAGGACGCGCGGTACATCCTCGCCGGCCGCCTCGGCTTCGGCTCGATCTCCGGCGCGAGCCTGGAGGACATCCCGGCCAACATCCGCTTCTTCGCCGGCGGCGGCGGCTCGGTGCGCGGCTTCCCCTATCGCACGCTCGGCCCGCGCGGGCCGTTCAACCTGCCGGTCGGCGGCCGAAGCCTGCTGGAAGCCTCGTTCGAGGCCCGGATCAAGGTCACCGACACGATCGGCGTGGTGCCGTTCTTCGATGCCGGCACGGCGTTCGCCGGCTCGCTCCCCGACTTCGACGAGCGCATCCGCACCGCGGTGGGCCTCGGGCTTCGCTACTACACCGGCATCGGCCCGATCCGCGTCGACGTCGCATTCCCCCTCGACCGGATCAAGGGCAACCACGAGCGCCCGGTCGCCCTCTACATCAGCCTCGGGCAGTCGTTCTGATGGGGATTCGGGATCGGTTCGCGCGCGTTCTCCCTCCCCCCGCAGGGGGGGGAGGGATCCGCGTCGCCGTCGCGATCCTGCTCGTCCTCGGCCTCGCCGCGCCCGCGGCCGTCACCCAGGCCGCCGACGAGGCCGAGAAGACCGTGCTCGGCGGGCTGCTGTCGCGCGCGCTCTCCACCCCGTCGTCGCGCGTCGCCATCGGCGCGGTCGACGGCGCCCTCTCGTCGGACGCCACGATCCGCGACGTGGCGATCAGCGACCGCGACGGGGTCTGGCTGAAGCTCGACCGGGCGCGCATCGTCTGGCGCCGCCTCGCGCTGCTCTCCGGCCGGCTCGAGGTCGACACCCTCGAGGTCGGCCGGCTCGACGTGCTGCGGCGCCCGGTGCCCTCCGCCGTCGCCGCGACGCCGGAGCCCGACGGCACCCTGCTGCCGGACCTGCCGGTCAAGGTCGAGATCAAGGACTTCTCGCTCGCCGAGCTCGTCCTCGGCGAAGGGCTCGCCGGGCAGCCGGCGCGGCTCTCGGCCAAGGGCCGGGCGAAGCTCGGCGCGCCGTCCGAAGGGCTCGACCTCGACGCGGCGGTGCAGCGCCAGGATGCCGGCGGCCGGTTCGGCCTCAAGCTGCTGTTCGTGCCGCAGGGCGAGCGCCTGGAGCTGAAGGCGACCCTGAACGAGCCGGCCGGCGGCCTGCTCTCCAGGGGCCTGAACATGCCCGGCGCCCCGCCTGTCGACCTCGACCTCGACGGCCGCGGGACGCTGGACGCCTGGAACGCCCGCCTCGACTTCTCCGCCGGCGAGACCATCGGCGCCCAGGGCGGCGCCCGGATCTCGCGGGTCGGGGCCGAGCGGCGCCTCGCCCTCGACCTCGCCGCGCGCATCGAGGGCCTGCTTCCAGGCCCGGCCGCGGCGGTGTTCTCCGGCACGACCAAGCTCGACGGCGCCCTCGGGTTTTCCGATGGCGGCGCGCTCAGGATCGACCGGCTCGAGCTGACCTCGCGGACCGCCCGCCTCGACGCGCGCGGCACCCTGGACGCGGCACGGAACGCCGACTTCACCCTCCAGGCCCGCGCCGTGCCGACCGAGGGCGGGGTGACCCGGGCCGCCGACAGCGAGCTCAAGACCCTGGTGTTCGACGGCAGCCTGAAAGGCCCGCTCGCCCGGCCGCACGTGGCGGGCAGCCTGAAGGCCGCCGGCCTGCGCACCCGGGACAGCGCCCTGGACCTCGTCGAAGCCCGGCTCGCGGCCGAGCCCGCCGCGGCCGACCGCTTCGACCTCAGCGCCGACGCCCGGGTCGAGGGGCTGACGCTGCCCGACCCCGCCCTGCGGCGGGCGCTCGGCGCACGCGCCGCCTTCGACTTCCGCGGGACCCTGGAGCCCGACAACGCGGTCGCGGTCTCGCGCCTGCACGTCGAGGCGCCGACGATGCGGGCGGACTATGCCGGCCGCGTCGGGCGCAACACGCTCACCGGCACGGTCGAGGCCGCGCTGTCAGACCTTTCGGCCTTCTCCGACCTCGCGGGCCGGCCGCTCGCCGGAAAGCTGTCGGGCACGGCCAAGCTCGGCGGCGATCCGGCGCGGAAGGCCGTGACCGCGGAGGTGGATGTCCGCACCGAGGCGCTGTCCCTCGGGCGACCGGCGCTCGACGGGCTGCTCGGGGCGGCCCCGCGCGTCACCGGGCGCCTGTCCCAGGTCTACGACGGCTACGCCTTCGACGGCGCGAAGCTCGAGGGCGCGGCCGTCGTCGCGCGCCTCGACGGCCGCGCCACCGCCCGGGTCGCCGACGCCAAGCTCGACGTCGACCTGAAGGACCTGTCCGCCCTCGACGACGCGCTCGCCGGGCGGGCCGGGCTGTCCGGGCGGCTCTCGGGGACCCTCGAGCATCCCGACCTGTTCGCCCTCGTCAGCGCGTCCGAGGCCAGCGCCATGGGCCGCCCCGTGCGGGGCCTGAAGGTCGAGGCGACCCTCAAGGACCTGACCGGCGCGCTCGACGGCACGGTCGCCCTCGGCGGCACCGTCGGCGGCAAGCCGCTGCAGGGAGGGGCCCACCTCGCGCGCTCGGGGGCCGACTGGCGCCTCGACCGGCTCGGTCTCGGACTCGGCTCGGTGACCCTCGACGGCAGCGCCGCGCTCGACGCCGCGACCCGGCTGACGGAGGGCGCGGTCCGGCTCAAGGCGGCCGACCTCGACGACCTCACGCCGCTGGCGCTGACGCGGCTCGCCGGCCACCTCGACGCCGACATCGCGCTGTCCCGCGCGAGCGGCCGGCAGGACGCGACGATCCGCGCGACCGGCGCGCGCCTGCAGGCCGGCGCGATCGGCCTCGCCCGGCTCGACGCGGACCTGACGGGACAGGACCTTCTCGGGGCGCCGCGGATCGACGGGCGGGCCGAGGCCGACCGCATCGTCGCCGCCGACCAGATCCTCGACACGGTGCGCCTGACGGCGGCGGGCTCCCCGGTGGCGACCGATCTCGTGCTCAAGGCGCGCGCCCGCGGCTTCGACCTCGACGGCGCCGCCCGCCTCGTGCCGGGCCGCGGTTCGGACGCGGCCACCCGGATCGACCTGCTGCGCGTCTCCGCCGCGCGGGGCGCCGACCGGCTGGCGCTCGCGGGCCCTGCGACGGTGACCCTCGAAGGCGGCGGCGCGCGGATCGATGACCTGACGATCGCCGCGGGCGGCGGCCGCGTCACCGTCGCGGGCAAGGCCGGGCGCGACAACGACCTGACGATCGGCATCCGCGCCCTGCCGCTGGCGCTCGCGCGCATCGCCGCGCCCGGCCTGGCGCTGAGCGGCACCCTGGACGGCGAGGCCGCGATCCGGGGGCCGACGGATCGGCCGCAGGGGCACTACGCCCTCACCGTCGCCCGCCTCGTCACGCCGGAGACGCGCAAGGCCGGCCTGCCGCCGATCGAGGCCCGGGCGTCGGGCGACCTCGGCGACGGCCGGATCGGGCTCGACGGCCGCATCACCGCGGGGCCCGGCGTCGCGATGACCCTGTCCGGCTCTCTGCCGGCGGCGGCCGGCGGCAGCCTCGCGGTGAAGGCGCGGGGAACGCTCGACGCGGCGCTGGCCAACAGCCTGCTCAGCGTCGGCGGCCAGCGGGTCGCCGGGCGGGTGGCGATCGATGCGGGGGTGACGGGCACGCTCGCCGCACCGCGGGCGGAGGGCAGCGCGACGCTCTCGGGCGGCAGCTTCACCGACCCGCTCAACGGCATCCGGCTGACCAACATCGAGGGCCGCGCCACGGGGCGCGGCGACGCGGTCGTGCTGGAACGCCTCACCCTGGCGACCCGCAACGGCGGGACGCTGCGCGCCGACGGCCGCGTGGCGCTCGAGCCCCAGGCCGGGTTCCCGGGCACGATCCGCATCGCGGGCGAGCGCGCCGAGCTGATCTCGAGCCCGCTGATGACGGCGGTGGCGAGCCTGAACCTCGCGCTCTCCGGCCCGCTGTCGCGCACGCCGCGGATCGCCGGCCGCGTCGACGTGGTCTCGATCGACGTGTCGGTGCCCGACCGGCTGCCGGCGACGGTGCAGCCGCTGCCGGGCATCCGCCGGGTCAACACCCCGCCCGACATCCGCGCCCGGCTCGACGCCAAGGCCCTGCGCGGGGCGCAGGTGGCGGCCGTGGGAAGACGCGGCGCGCGCGGCAAGCCCGCAGTGCCGTTCGACGCCACCCTCGACGTCGCGGTGAGCGCTCCGAACCGCATCTTCGTGCGCGGGCGCGGCATCGACGCCGAGCTCGGCGGGAGCTTGCGCGTCACCGGCACCTCGCGCGACCCGAACGCGAACGGCGCGTTCGAGCTTCGGCGCGGGCGTCTCGCGGTGATCGGGCAGCGCCTCGACTTCACCCGCGGCCGCGTGACCTTCGGCGGCGCCATCGCGGCCCCCGACCTCGACTTCGTCGCCGAGACCAAGGCCACCGACATCACCGCCCGCATCGCGGTCTCGGGGCCGGCCGACAGCCCGGCCTTCGCGATCTCCTCGGACCCGAGCCTGCCGCAGGACGAGGTGCTGTCGCGGCTGCTGTTCAAGAAGGCGTCGGGCAGCCTGTCGCCGTTCCAGGCGCTGCAGCTGGCGCAGGCCGTGTCGCAGCTCTCGGGCGGGGCAGGGGGCGTCGACGTGTTCGAGGCGGCGCGCAAGGGCCTCGGGCTCGACAGCCTCGACGTCTCGACCGGGACCAGCGGCAGCCCGGCGCTCGGCGCCTCGCGCTACCTCAGCGATCGCCTCAGCGTCGGCATCAAGGCCGGCGCCAAGCCGGCCGACACGGGCGCGACCATCGACTACGACGTGACGCGCCGGGTGAAGATCCAGGGCGAGGCCGGCAGCGACGGCCGCACCAGCGTCGGCGTCGGCGCGGAATGGGAGTACTGAGCGCGCGACGCGCTCAGTGGCGGGCGAGGCCGGCCTGCTTCGGGCCGACGGCCTGGGCGAGGCGCCGGCCGACATGCAGCATCGCCCTCTCGATCAGGGCGAGCGTCGGCGGATCGTTGTCGAGCTTGGCGTACTCGTAGGCGACGATCAGGCCGTCGGCGATGCCTTCGAGCAGGCTGACGGTCTCGCTGGCCGCGTCGGCCAGTTGACGGAACGGATCGCCGGCCGTCCCCTCGGCGGCCCGAGCCTCCGCACTGTGAGCCTCGGCGACGTGAGCCGTGCAGCGGTCGAGGATCCCCTGCGACGCCTCGATCGTCTTGCGGGTCTCCTCGATGATCTCGCGCATCTCCGCGACGAGGGAAGGCTGGTCCGCGACCTTCGGGTGATCGATGCTCATGCTGATATTGCCCCCACGACGGAGCAAGCTTGCATCCTATGGTTGAGATGCGTCAACAGGATTCGCATGTCGCGCGACGTCGCACGGTCGGCCGCAAGGGGACGGTGCCAAGGGGACGGTGCCAAGGGGACGGTGCCAAGGGGACGGTGCCAAGGGGACAGTGCCAAGGGGACAGTGCCAAGGGGACAGTGCCAAGGGGACAGTGCCAAGGGGACAGTGCAAGGGTCCGGTGGAGGCGGGTGCAGGACGGGAAGCGGAACCGGACGTGCGTCAGGAAGCGTCCGAACGAAAACGAGCCGCGCCCGTTTCCGGGGCGGCTCGCAGGTGGCACATCCGACGCGACCCCGCAGGGTCGCGCCCGAGGGTCACTTGATCAGCATCAGCAGGGCCTTGCCGGCGGGGGACTTCAGCTCCTTGGCGTCGAGCGTGCCGTCGTTGTCCGGGTCGGCGGCCTGGAAGCGGTCGGCGACGGCGGCGAGGTATTCCTTCTTGTCGATCGTGCCGTCGTTGTCTGGGTCGGCCTTCTTCAGGCCGGCGGCGCTCAGGCGGCCCTTCAGCTCCTTCTTGTCGAGGGTGCCGTCAGCATCCTTCTCGAGGCGATCGAAGGTCGCCGAGGCGGTCGCCTCGATCTCCTTCATGTCGACGGTGCCGTCGTTGTCGGTGTCGATCATCTTGACCGCCTGGGCGCCGGTCATCGGCTTGGCGAAGGCGACGGGGGCGGTCATGGTGGCCGAGGCCAGGACGAGAGCGGCGAAGGTGCTGGAAAGACGAAGGGTCATTGCCGAATTATCCCGAAATGTGTTGCGCGAACTTCCTACGCGTGACGATTGCACTGCACAAGCGATTTCTCTCGATCGATCGCTGAGGTTGCCCATGGCGCGTCCCACGCCGAAGGCGGGGCGAGCCCGGCGCGACATCCCTGCGGGCGCGGGCGCGAGCCCAACGCGCCATCGTCCGCGTCGTTGCGAAGGCTCGCCGAATCGCCATCGTCCCGACGCACGGTGCGCCCCGAACGGCCGACGCGGGGGCCGGCGTGCCGCCCGCCCCACCCTCCAGCGCGAGACCCCGATCCGATGGCAGCCCGTCCGCTGATCTTCTATCCCGACCCGCGGCTGGACGTGCCGTCCGACCCCGTGACGGCCTTCGATGCCGATCTCGGCGACCTCGCCCGGGACGTGACGGAGACCCTCGATTCGGCCGCGGCCGCCGGGTTGACCGCGGCGCATCTCGGCGTGCGGCGGCGCCTCGTCGTGCTGCGCCCGGAGCCGGGCGGGCCGGCCATGGTCTACGTCAACCCCGAGATCGTCGACCGCTCGCCCGAGCGCGTCACGGCGCGGGAGGGCAGCGTCTCGATGCCGGGCGTGTCCGAGCCGGTCGAGCGGGCGGCCACGATCCGGGTGCGGTTCCAGGATCTCGACGGCGTCGCGCAGGAGGAGGCGGCCGAGGGGTTTCGGGCCGCCTGCCTCCAGCACGAGATCGACCAGCTCGACGGCATCTTCTGGATCGCCCGCCTCTCGCGCCTGCGCCGGGAGCGGGCGGTGAAGCGCTTCGCCAAGCTGCGGGCGCAACCGTGAGCGCGATCCCGTCTCGAGGCCATCCGACCTTGGGCCGCGCCGTGCCGGCCACGCCCGCTCGATCACGGAGGCTTGACGCCGGGACAGAGGCTTGGCCCGATGCCGGCCTGCGCTTAGGAGGAGGCATGCGTCTCGCGATCCTGCTCGCCACGTCCCTGTCCGCCCTGGCCGTATCCCGGCCCGTGCAAGCCCAGGCGCCGGGCAGGCCGGCCAAGCCGGCGCCGGCCGTGCAGGGGCCGGTCTCCGCACCGGTGATCGCGTGCCCGTCGCTGGCGAACTACCGTCTCCTGCGGCGGGAAGCGCCCGACGAGGCCGCCGCGCTCGCACGCCTGGGCGATGTCAGGGCCGACCACCTCGGCTGCACGGCGTTTCCGCGGGATCGGATCGCCGCGCTCGCCGAGCACGTCGCCCTCGGCGGCGCGCAGTACGATTGCCTAGCCCTGCAGGGCACCGCGATCTGCCAGTGGACGGCGACCGGCACCGTCGACCTGCCGGTGCCGGCCAAGTCGCAGCCGAAGCCGTCGGCCGCCGACAGGGGCCGACGCTGAGGCACCGTCCGGGGCGCGCGGCGGCGATGCCGGGGACGGCGCCGGGAGCGCGTTCGCGACCGGGCCCGGCTGCGCTCGCGTCCTGGACCGGATGCACGCGCCGGCTGTAACGTTCCAGTCCCGGCCGCCTTCCGCGGCGCGGATCAGGACGCGAGACCGATGGCACCGACCGACTCCGAGACCGTCCCCTGCGCCTGCCCCGACTGCGTCTGCGAGGTTGCGCCAGGCCATGGCATCGCGCGCGCGGGCAAGACCTTCTGCTGCGAGGACTGCGCCGCCGGCCACCCGGACCATGCCGGCTGCGGCCATTCGGGCTGCGCCTGCCACGGCTGAGGCCGCGGGTTCCTGAGCCGGTCAGAACCGCGCGGTCAGGAAGATCCGGACGTTGCGCCCGGCGAGCAGGATCTCGTCCTTCTTGAACGAGGCCGAGTTGCGGATGCGGTCGTCGAGCAGGTTGCGGCCGGCAAGGCCGAGCGTCACCGCGCTCGCGCCGTAGACCGCCGGGTCGAGGGGCTTGGTGTAGCTCACCTCGGCGCGCAGGTCGTCGAAGCCGGGCGTCGTCGTCTCCAGCGGCGCGACCTCGGTGTGGGCGAAGGCGTGCAGCAGGAAGACGCGGGCGTACCAGCCGTCCGCCCGCACGAACGCGCCGCCGCCGACCCGGTGGGGCGGGATCCGCGGCACGTAGGTGTCGTCGTCGAACTGCGCGCGGACGAAGTCGTACTGCGCCTCGAGGCCGGCCCAGCCGTCGCCCACTGGGATCAGGTCGAGCTGCGCGCCGATCTCGGCACCGTAGAAGGTGGCGTTGCGCTGGGAGTAGACGATCTGCTGCAGCGCGTCGTCGGAGCCGCAGGAGGCGAAGTCGTCGCCGCAGCGGGTGCCGGTCTCGCGCTTGTAGATGAAGCCGGTGTAGCGGGTGTAGTAGCCCGTCGCGTCGAGGCGCAGCGGACCTTCCGCCCGGCGGATGCTGGCCTCGACGGTGCGCGCCCGCTCCTTCTTGAGGTCGGGATCGCCGATCTCGAAGGTCGCGGTCGCGTCGTGCGCCCCGCGCGAGTACAGCTCGAAGGCGGTGGGCGCGCGCTCGACGTAGGACCCGTTCAGGCTCGCGACGAAGCCGTAGGGCAGGTCCTGCAGGGCGCCGAAGCTGAGGCTCTTGGGGGCGAACTTGCGCCGCCGCCCGAAGGCGAGCGGATCCTCGCCCTCGACCGGCAGGTAGCTCCCCGGGAACTGCGTCGCCGTGCCGGTGGAGCGGTCGCCCTCGATCCGCCCGGCGGCCTGGAAGCGCAGGCCGTGGCCGACGTTCAGCTCCTCGAACAGGTAGACGGCGTTCGAGCGGGAATCGGTCGGTGCCAGCAGGGTGCCGGCCTCGCCCGAGGTCCCGATCTCGCGCCGCCCGGCCTGGAGCCCGAGCGCCCCGGTCAGCGTGCCGAGGGCGGTGAAGACCGGCACGTGCTGCAGCTCGACGCGGCCCTCGGCCTCGCGGTTCTTGAAGGTCGCCTGCACCCCGTCGAGCCCGTCCTCGCCGAGGCCGATCTCCTGGTGCTTGTAGACCGAGCCCCCGGCCCAGAACCGGATCACCTCGAACGGTCCCTCGAGCGGCCGAACTTCGCCGCGCGCCAGCACCCGGTCCTGGTTCGGGTTCAGGCGCGTGCGGCTCTCGGCCGCCTCGCCGCCGGGGATCTGGTAGAGCGCGTCGTAGTGGCTGTACGAGATCCCGACGAAGCCGCGGTCGCCGATCACCGACATGCCGACCGCGCCGCCCTGCGAGCGGTTGGCGGAGTTGGCCTGGATGCCGGCGGGCGTGTCGTAGCTGTCGGCGCCGGTCCGGAAGCCGTCGGCATGGACCGCGACGTTCTCCGCGCCCGCATCGACGGTGCCGGCCACGAGCCGGCCGTTGTCGACGCTGGAATACCCGGTGGTGACCTGGCCGGCATAGCCGCGCGGCGGGATGAAGGTCGGCACGCGGTTGTTCTCGGAGGAGACCACGCCGCCGATCGCCTGGCTGCCGTAGCGCAGGGTCGCGGGCCCGCGGATCACCTCGATCCGGTCGGAGACCAGCGGGTTGATCGGCACGCCGTGGTCCTCGCCGAGCTCCGAGACGTCCTGGATGCCGACGCCGTTCTCCTGGATCCGCACCCGGCTGTTGTCGAGGCCGCGGATGATCGGCCGGCTGGCCGCGCCCGGCGCGTAGGTCGAGGCCGAGATGCCGGGCCGGTCCATCAGCGCGTCGCCGAGCGTGCGCGGCTGCTCGCGGGCGATCTGGTCGCGCGTCACCACCGTCACCGGCGAGAAGGTGTCGACGGCCACCGGCAGGATGCCCGCCGGCAGGCTCGCCTCGGGCGCCGCCTTCGGCCCGGGCTGGATCGGGCTCGCCGTGGTGACGCTGAGCTCGGACAGGGCGACCGCGTCCTGCGCCCGCGCCGCACCCGGCAGCAGGCCCAGGCTCAGTCCCAACAGCGTCGCCCGGAATCTCGCTTGCCCGCTTCGCATCACGCCTCGTCACATTATGTTATAATGTTTCAATATGCGGATGTAACACAATAACAAGACAAGAAACGAACCGTGGCGCCGCTCGCGCCCCGGGCGTTGCGGTGCGGCCACAGCCGTATCCCCCGGTCAGCGGATGGCGGCGAGGTAGCCCGAGACGGTGAGGATCGAGACGATCGTCGAGACCAGCACGACGTTCGAGGTCACGGCGGCCTCGCGCCGGTAGAACTCGGCGAGCATGAACGGCCCGGTCCCGGTCGGCAAAGCCGCCATCAGCACGGCGGTGTGCAGCAGCAGCGGCGGCAGGCCGAAGACACGCGCGAGGCCGTAGGCCAGCAGCGGATGCGCCACGAGCTTGAGCCCGACGAGCAGGGCGGTCGCGGCGACCGGGCGTTCGTCCGACACCCTCGGGCGGGCGAGGAACAGGCCGAGCGCGACGAGCGCGCACGGGGCGGCCGAGCCGCCGAGCAGCTTCAGGAAGGTCTCGGCGGGAAGCGGCACGGCCGCGCCCGAGAGCGGGACCAGCGCGCCGAGGGCGGGCGCGATCAGCAGCGGGTTGCGCACGAGCGAGCGGGCGACCTTCAGGACCAGGTCGGAGCGCCGCCCCTCGGCCTGAAGCCCGATCTCGATCAGGACGATGGCGAGCGCGAACACCACGCAGACGGTCATGATCGCGGCGATGGTGGTCGGCGCCAGCGCCGCCGGGCCGAGCGCCACCAGCGCCAGGGGAAAGCCCATGAACCCGGTGTTGGCGTAGGCCGCGTTGAGGCCGTCGATCGCCGCGTCCGCGAGCGGCAGCGGCCGGCGCAGGCGGAACGTCACGGTGGCGGCGAAGACGATCACGCTGCTCAGGCCGAACACCGCGATGAAGCCGGGCTGCCAGATCTCGGCGGCATGGGTGTGGGCGATCACGTCGAAGAGCAGCGCCGGCAGCGCCAGGTAGACGACGTAGCGGTTGAGCTCCGCCGTGGCGCCGTCGCCGAGCACGTCGAGCCGCCGCACCAGCCACCCCGCGAAGATCAGCGCGAAGATCGGCAGCACGACCATCAGGGTCGAGAACATCAGGAAAACCGCGTCCGGGACAGGTCCGTCGCGTCCTAGCCGCGACGGCCGTCCGCACCAAGGCGCGAGCCCCGTCCGGAGGGGCGCGTGGATCGATACGGGGGAGGGCGGTTGGCGGAAGCGGATGGGAATCGAACCCACCGTACGCTTTGGGCGTACCACTGGTTTTGAAGACCAGGAGGGCCACCAGACCCCGTTCGCCTCCGCCGACCGGGATAGCATCGTCCGGCCCGGGGTCCAAGCGCGCGCGGAGGCCGAAGCGTCGCGGCCGGAGCGCCGGGCCCGCGGCGCGACCGGGCGAATGCCCGATTCGTAATAATTTCGCCACACTGTGGTGGCTCTGCATCAGCCATGCCGTTTCTGCGATCCAGGACTTCGGAGGCCCCGTCGGCGAGGCCCGACGAGGGCGGTGCCTCCGTCCCCGACGCGCTGCGGGCGGGGCCGCGCGGGCCCGGCTGGATCGGCGCCGGGGTGGTCGTCACCGCCCTGATCTCGGCGATCGCCACCTTCCTGGTGCTGGCCGGCGTCATCCGCGTGACGCCGACGCCGACGATCGGCGTCACCCTGCTCGCCATCAACGTCGCCCTGGTGCTCGGGCTCGCGGTGATCATCGCCTGGGAGGCGCGGGTCTTCCTGCATGCGCGGCGCGCCAACGCGGCGGTGGCCCGGCTCCACACCCGCATCGTCGGCCTGTTCTCGCTGATCGCGATCCTGCCGACCTGCCTGCTGGCCGTCGTCGCCTCGGTGACGATCGACCGCGGCCTCTCCCTCGGCTTCACCGACCGGGTCCGCGACGTGGTGCTGAAATCCGTCGAGGTGGCCGACGCCTACCAGGAGAACCAGTGCCAGTCGCTGGCGCGCGAGATCCGCATCCTCAACGACGACCTGACGCGGGCGCGGCCGAACTTCGACGTCAACCGCGACTGGTTCGAGGGCTTCCTCACCACCCGCGCGACCAATCTCGGCCTCCCGGTCGCCCAGATCATGCGCGGGCCGAACGAGGTGGTGGCGCGCGCCAAGATCGACGTGCTCAAGACGACGCGCCTGCCCTCGGCTGCCGCCTTCGAGGACGCCGCCAAGTCCAGCGACCCGATCTGCCTGCTGCCGACCGAGGGCCGCGTCTTCGCGGCGATGTTCCGGATGCCGGCCTACGACGACGCGGTGCTGCTGGTGCAGCGCGAGGTCAACCAGCTCGCCATCGACTTCCCCGGCGTGTCGCGCGCGGCGGCGGCCGAGTACCTCACCTATGATTCGCTGCGCACCTCGATCCAGGTGACCTTCGCCTCGATCTTCGTGCTGATCGCGCTGATCGCGCTGCTCTCGGCGGTGTGGTTCGGGATGAACTTCGCCAACCGCTTCGTCGCCCCGATCCGCCGCCTGATCAACGCCGCCGACCAGGTCGCCTCGGGCAACTTCTACGCTCAAGTTCCGGCGCGGAAGACCGACGGCGACCTCGCCCATCTCGGCGAGAGCTTCAACAAGATGACGCAGGAGCTGCGCCGTCAGCATGCCGGGCTGACCGCGGCGAGCGACCTGATCGACCGCCGCCGGCGCTTCACCGAGGCCGTGCTGTCGGGGGTCTCGCCCGGCGTCGTCGGCGTCGATGCCGCTGGCTTCGTCACCATCGCGAACCCGGCCGCCGAGCGGATGCTCGATCTCGCCGACGGCGCGCTCGTCGGCCAGCGCCTGTCCGACGCGGTGCCGGAGCTCGCCCCGCTCCTGCCCGGCGCCGAGGGGCGCCAGCGCGCGCAGGCGCACCAGATCCAGCTCACGCGGGGCGGGCGCGAGCGCACCATCGCGGTGCGGGTCACCAGCGAGCAGGCGCAGGGCGGCGCGCGCGGCTTCGTGGTGACCGCCGACGACATCACCGACCTCGTCTCGGCCCAGCGCACCTCCGCCTGGGCGGACGTCGCGCGCCGCATCGCCCACGAGATCAAGAACCCGCTGACCCCGATCCAGCTCTCGGCCGAGCGCATCCGGCGCAAGTACGGCAAGGTCATCACCGCCGACAAGGAGGTGTTCGACCAGTGCACCGCGACGATCATCCGCCAGGTCGACGAGATCAAGCGCATGGTCGACGAGTTCTCCTCCTTCGCCCGGATGCCCAAGCCCGCGATCGCCGAGAACGACCTCACCGAGATCGCCAAGCAGAACCTGTTCATGATGCGGGTGGCGCACCCCGACATCGACTTCGCCTTCACCGCGCACGGCCTCGGCGGCACCGGCACGGCGGAGGCCGAGAAGATCACCGCGGCCTTCGACATCCGCCTGCTGAGCCAGGTGATCACCAACATCCTCAAGAACGCCGTCGAGGCGGTGGCCGAGGTGCCGGAGGCCGAGCTCGGCAAGGGCAAGATCGGCTTGAGCCTCACCGTCGAGGAGGGCTTCGCCACGATCGCGGTGACCGACAACGGCAAGGGATTTCCCGTCGAGGGGCGCCAGCGCCTGCTGGAGCCCTACATGACGACCCGCGAGGGCGGCACCGGCCTCGGGCTGGCGATCGTGAGCAAGGTGCTGGAAGAGCACGGCGGCGGGATCGAGCTGAACGACAACCCCGCCGGCCGCGGCGGCCAGGTGCGCATGCGCGTGCCCCGCGCGCTGTCGCCGGCGGACGACGCGGTCGCGGGCCCGGCCCGCCCCAACCCTGACGAGAAGGGCGCCGCGACGACGGCCCCCCGAGAGATTGCGGAGATGCAGCCATGAGCGCCGATATCCTGGTGGTCGACGACGAGGCCGACATCCGCGACCTGGTCGCCGGCATCCTCGACGACGAAGGCCACCGCTCGCGCACCGCGGGCAGCTCCGACGAGGCGCTCGCCGCGATCGAGGCGCGCCGCCCCCACCTCGTCTTCCTCGACATCTGGCTGCAGGGCTCGCGCCTCGACGGCCTGCAGGTGCTCGACCTGATCAAGGCGTCCCACCCGGACCTGCCGGTGGTGATGATCTCGGGCCACGGCAACATCGAGACCGCGGTCTCGGCGATCAAGGCAGGCGCCTACGACTTCATCGAGAAGCCGTTCAAGGCCGACCGGCTGATCCTGGTGGCCGAGCGCGCGCTCGAGGCCTCGCGCCTGCGGCGCGAGGTCCGCGACCTCACCGCGCGCTCCGGCACCGCCAACCGCATCGTCGGCGGCTCGGTGGCGATCAACCAGCTGCGCCAGACGCTGGACCGCGTCGCCCCGACCAACGCCCGGGTGATGATCACCGGGGCGCTGGGCTCCGGCAAGGAGCTCGCCGCGCGCGGCCTGCACAAGGCCTCGGCCCGGGCGAGCGGGCCGTTCGTGCTGCTCAACGCGGCCGCGATCCTGCCGGAGACGATGGAATCGGAGCTGTTCGGGGTCGAGGCCGGCGGCGAGCAGGGGAGGCGGGTCGGCGCGCTGGAGGAGGCGCATGGCGGCACCCTCTACCTCGACGAGGTCGCCGACATGCCGCGCGAGACGCAAGGGCGGATCCTGCGCGTCCTCGTCGACCAGAACTTCCAGCGCGTCGGCGGCACCACCCGCGTCCACGTCGACGTCCGCATCATCTCGTCCTCCTCCCGCGACCTCGCCGAGGAGATCGCCGCCGGGCGCTTCCGCGAGGACCTGTTCCACCGGCTCTCGGTGGTGCCGATCCGCGTGCCCTCGCTCTCGGAGCGCCGCGAGGACGTGCCGGAGCTGATCCAGTTCTTCATGGACAACATCTCGGCCCAGACCGGGCTGCCGCGCCGGGTCATCGGGCAGGACGCGATGGCGGTGCTGCAGTCGCACAACTGGCCGGGCAACGTGCGCCAGCTCAAGAACAACGTCGAGCGGCTGATGATCCTGACGCAGGCCGACCCGGACCAGGAGATCACCTCGGAGATGCTGCCCTCCGAGATCGGCGCCCTGGTGCCGACGACCCCGAACGGCGCCGGCGGCGAGAAGCTGATGAGCCTGGCGCTGCGCGAGGCGCGCGAGATCTTCGAGCGCGAATACCTCGTGGCGCAGATCGCCCGCTTCTCGGGAAACATTTCCCGGACCGCCGAATTCATCGGCATGGAGCGCTCGGCCCTGCACCGCAAGCTGAAGTCCCTGGGGATCGGCCCCTGAGCGCCTTGCGGGCGGATGACGGAAGCGGTGAGAAGCAACCCCCGTTCGTCGCGTGCGGAGCCGGTTCGGGTCTTGCATCGGCGCCGGAATTGAACCTGTAATGCACGATTCCGCTCCGCGGCGGGCTCCTCAAGACCAGCGCTGCGGCGGCAGGATCGATGCCGCGGATAGAACGAAAACCCGCTCCCGAAGGCGGGCGCCAAGACAACAAAGGACAAGAAGATGGCGGCCGAACGCGCACAGAACCTGCAAGACACCTTCCTCAACCATGTCCGCAAGAACAAGATTCCGTTGACGATCTTCCTCGTCAATGGCGTCAAGCTGCAGGGCGTGGTGACTTGGTTCGACAACTTCTGCGTGCTGCTTCGCCGCGACGGCCATTCCCAGCTCGTCTACAAGCACGCGATTTCGACGATCATGCCGGGCCATCCCGTGCAGCTGTTCGAGCCGGACGAGACCGCCCCCGAGAAGGCGTGACCGGGCGCTCCTGACGCGCGGCCGGCCCCGGTCCGCGCGAGCGTGTTCCGCGCCATCTTGGTTCGCCGGCCGCTCAGCCCCATCTGAGGGGTTCCGAAACGCATCACGCCGCCGCCCCGACGGGCGGCGGCTCAAGGATTCCATGACCGAGACGCTGACCTCCGGCGAGGCCCGACTGCAGGCGATGGCCGCGCCGGAAGGCGAGATCGCCGCCGCGACCCACACCCTCGTCATCGGTCCCTACCTCAGCCGCACCGCGGCCGCGTCGCCGCACGGGCCGGCGCCGGTCTCGCGCTCGACGCAGGCGCGGCTGGAGGAGGCGGTGGGGCTGGCCGCCGCGATCGAGCTCGACGTGGTCGAGGCGATCCCGCTCAGCCTCGCCCGCATCCGGCCCTCGACCTATCTCGGCAAGGGCCGCGTCGAGGAGATCGCCGGCCTGATCAAGGCGAGCGAGATCGGCCTCGTGGTGATGGATTGCGCCCTGTCGCCGGTGCAGCAGCGCAACCTCGAGAAGGAATTCGGCGCCAAGGTCATCGACCGTACCGGCCTGATCCTCGAGATCTTCGGCCGCCGCGCCTCGACGCGCGAGGGCACGCTCCAGGTCGAGCACGCCCACCTGGCCTACCAGAAGTCGCGGCTGGTGCGGTCCTGGACCCACCTGGAGCGCCAGCGCGGCGGCTTCGGCTTCCTCGGCGGCCCCGGAGAGACCCAGATCGAGGCCGACCGGCGCATGATCCAGGAGCGCATGACGCGGATCGAGCGCGACCTCGACGCCGTCACCCGCACCCGCGGCCTGCACCGGCAAAGCCGGGCGCGCGTGCCCTACCCGATCGTGGCGCTGGTCGGCTACACCAATGCCGGCAAGTCGACGCTGTTCAACGCCCTGACCAAGGCGCAGGTGGTGGCGCAGGACATGCTGTTCGCCACCCTCGACCCCACCGCCCGCGCCACCAAGCTGCCGCACGGCGAGACCGTGATCCTGTCCGACACCGTCGGCTTCATCTCCGACCTGCCGACCGCCCTGATCGCCGCCTTCCGCGCCACGCTGGAAGACGTGATCGAGGCCGACATCCTGCTCCACGTGCGCGACGTCGCCCACGTCGATTCCGAGGCGCAGGCCGAGGATGTCGGCACGGTGCTGGGCGAGCTCGGAATCGAGATGTCGGCCGACCGGATCATCGAGGTCTGGAACAAGGCGGACCTGCTCGACGAGGGCGAGCGCACGCGCCTCGCCAACCTCTCGGCCCACGACCGCAACGACCGCGACGGCGCCGCACCGGTGCTGGTCTCGTCGCTGACGGGGGAGGGGCTGTCGGCGCTGACCGCGCGGATCGAGGCGCGCATCGCCCGCGCGCGCTCGACCTTCGCGGTCATCCTCGGCCCCGAGGAGGGCGCGGCCCTGCACTGGCTCTACGAGAACGCCGAGGTGCTCGACCGGCGCATGGAGGAGGGCGGCACGCTGCACCTCGCCATCCGGATCGCGCCGGAGAAGGAGCCGCGCTTCCTCAACCGCTTCGGCGGCGCCCGCCGGCTCAGCCGGGCCGGGTAGTCCCGACCCGCGCGGGCACCCGCCTCATGCTCGACGACAGGGCCGCACAGCGCGCGCAGGACGAGAACACCGTCCTGCGGCTGATGCAGCGCGCCACCGGCGGTCGCCTGCTGGTCCTGCGCGTGGTGATCGTGCTCGTGCTGCTGATGGCGGCGCAGGTCTACGACGGCTCGCTGCACGCGCTGAGCCACTGGTTCATCCTCGGCCTCTATGCGGCGGGCTCGGTCTGGTTCGGCCGGGCCGAGCGCGGGGAGGGGCGCCACGCGGAAGGCTTCGCCTGGGCCGGCACCGGGCTGAACGCCGGGCTGGCGATCTACGTCCTCGTCGAGCACATGCTGGCGGGCGCCGCCGACGATGGCGGGGCCGCCGACGCGGTGAGCCGGCTGCCGGCCTTCCTGCTGCTGCTGCAGACCGCGCTCAGCATGCGCGTGTGGCACGCGGCCCTGTTCTCCGGCACGGTCGTCTTCGCCTGGGGCGCCGCGATCCTCGTCGGCCTCGTCAACCCGGCCGGCTTCCTCGGCCCGCATGTCGATCTCGGCGAGCAGGTGCCGGGGCTGCTGACCTTCCTGGCCGCGAGCGTCGTGGTGGTCGACGGGGTCGCGCGCCTGCGCCACGCCGCCGGCGAGGCCGTGCGCCTCGAGCACGAGCGCACGCAGCTCGCCCGCTTCGTTCCCGACGGCGTCGCGACCGAGCTCGCCCGCGACGGCGACCTCGGAACGGCACGCCGGCGCCATGCCTGCCTGCTGGCCCTCGACGTCCGCGGGTTCTCGCGCTTGAGCCGCGAGCACCCGCCCGAGGCGATGGTGCGCGCGCTGCTCGCCATCCGCGCCCTGGCGCATGCGGCCGTGACCGAGCACGACGGCATCGTCGACAAGTATGTCGGCGACGCCGTGCTGGCGCAGTTCGTGGTCGGTGGCCCGGTGGCGCAGGCCCGCGGCGCGCTGGCCTGCGCCCGCGCGATCCGCACCCGGCTGTCCGCCCTGAACCGCACCCGCGCCGAGGCCGGCGACTTCCCGCTCCGCGTCGTCGTCGCGCTCCATGCCGGCGACCTCCTCGTCGGCGTCTTCGACGACGGGCTGCGCGCCGAGTACACCGTGCTCGGCCCGGCGATGAACACCCTCGCCCGCCTCGAGACCCGCGCCAAGGCGGCTGATCTCGACGTCGCCGCCTCCGAGGATTTCCTGCGCCTTCTGGGGCCCGCCCTCCCGGACGGCGCGCGGGCGGTGCCGGTGGCGGAGGCGGGGGCCCTGCAGCCGCCCCTCTTCGCGATCGCGGATGCCGCCGTCCCGGCGGACGCGTAAGGCCGGAACGCGCGGGCTCGGGCACGCGATGAGCCGGCACCGCTCGCGCGATGCCGGCTCCGTCGTTCCGTCCCCTCGTTCCCGCGTGTCCGCCGCTCAGTCCTTGAACGGTGCCGCCACGGCCGCGACGAGCTTCTCGTGCGGCCGGCCGAACCCGCCGACGACCGACACCCGCGTGCCCGAGGCGGCGCGCCGTCCCGCCCAGTCCCCGATCATCTCCAGGCAGGTGTGGTCGATGTGGGCGAGGTCCTTCGTCCCGAGGCGGACCTCGCCGCCCTCGGGGGTCCGCTCCAGCGCCTCGGTGAGGTGCGGGAGCTGCAGGAAGGTGGCCGAGCCCGAGAGGCGCAGTTCCGGCACCCCCGCCACCTCCGTCGCCGCCGCGTGCTCGATCCGCAGGCGGCCCTTGCGCAGCGTAGGAATGACCTGGAGCAGGCTGAGCCCGAGCCCGACCAGCACGCCGGTGAGCAGGTCGGTGGCCACCACCATCACCATCGTCGCGAGCCAGATCGCGGCGGTGAGCCAGCCGTAGCGCGCGTGCAGGTGGACGGCGTGGTGGGGCCCGATCAGGCGCCAGCCGGTGACCACCAGGATGCCGGCGAGCGCGGCCGTCGGCACCAGCTTCAGCACCCAGGGGAGGGCGAGCAGGAAGGCGAGGATCCACGTCCCGTGCAGCACCGTCGAGGCCCGCGTCGCCGCGCCGGCCTGGACGTTGGCCGAGGAGCGCACGATCACCCCGGTCATCGGCAGGCCGCCGATCAGGCCGCAGATCAGGTTGCCGACGCCCTGCGCGCCGAGCTCGCGGTTGTACTGCGTGCGCGGCCCGTCGTGCATCCGGTCGACGGCGGCCGCCGACAGCAGGCTCTCGGCGCTGGCGACGGCGGCGATGGTCAACGCCATCACGATCATCGTCGGCTCGAGCAGCCGGCCCCACTCCGCCGCCCCCGGCATCGACAGGGTGGACAGGATCGCGTCCGGGACCTCGATCCGCTTGACCGCGAGGCCGCCGAGCCCGGCGACCGCGGTGCCGGCGAGGACGCCGATCAGCGCGCCGGGCACCATCCTCATCCGCGCCGGCCGCAGGCGTTCCCAGGCGATCATCGCCGCGATGGTGGCGAGGCCGACCGTGACGGCGCCGACGCGGTTGCCCTCGCCCGTGACGAAGTCGAAGAACGCGGCCGGGATCGCCACGAGGTTGTCGAGGCCCGAGGCCAGCGGCAGGGCGTCGGTGAGCACGTGGACCTGGCCGAGCACGATCAGCAGGCCGATGCCGGCGAGCATCCCGTGCACCACCGCCGGCGAGATCGCGCGGAACCATCCTCCGACCCGGAGCGCGCCGGAGGCGACCTGGACCGCGCCGGCGAGCACGAGCACCGGGCCGAGCATCCCGAGCCCGTGCTGGCGCACGAACTCGAACACGATGACGGCAAGCCCCGCCGCCGGCCCGCTGACCTGCAGCGGCGAGCCCGCGAGCAGTCCGACGACGATGCCGCCGACGATCCCGGTGATCAGCCCGCGCTCGGGCGGCACACCCGAGGCCAGGGCGATGCCCATGCACAGCGGCAGCGCCACGAGGAACACGACGAAGGAGGCCGGCAGGTCCCGCGCGAGGGAGGCCGGGAGGATGCGCGCTGGGAGCGTTTGGGTGGGTCGCATCGGCCCGGCCCCTACGCGGCCGCCTGCGGCGGCGCGTATTCCGGCGCCGCCATGCGCACGGCCGAGCCCTGGGCGACGGGGAAGTCGCCGGCGGAATCGAGGGCGTCGAGCGGCAGGAAGCGGCCGGCCTCGCCGTCATAGGCCAGCAGAATGCCGGTCTCGATCTCGAAGAACCAGCCGTGCAGCCGCAGCTGGCCCTTGGCGAGGCCCGCGGCCACGCTCGGGTGGGTGCGCAGGTTCGCGAGCTGGACGATCACGTTCTCCAGGGCGAGCGCCCGGTGGCGCTCCTTCGGGTCCATGTCGGCGGGATAGGCCTCGCAGACGATCCGCTCGGCCGCGTGGCTGTGCCGGAGCCAGGCGGCGACGTTGGGCATCCTCGCCAGGGCCTCGGGGCTCATCAGCCCCTTCATCGCGCCGCAATCGGAATGGCCGCAGACCACCACGTCGCGGACGCCGAGCGCCACGACGGCGTACTCGATCGCCGAGGAGACGCCGCCGGTGGCGGTCGAGAACGGCGGCACGATGTTGCCGGCGTTGCGGCAGACGAACAGCTCGCCCGGGCCGGCCTGGGTGATGTGCTCGGGCGAGACGCGGGAATCGGCGCAGGCGATGATCAGGGCCTTGGGCTGCTGCCCGTCCCTGACCAGCCGCTGGTACATCGCCTGCTGCCCCGGGAAGACCTTGTCCTGAAACTCGGAGATGCCTTGGATGATGTTGTCCACGAAGGATCCTCTTGCGCTGAAACGATGTGGGCGCCGACTCGCGGCGATCGCTGCGATGCCGGCACGGCGGGGCGCGTCCCGTCGAGCGGCGCCGCGACGGCGATCCCGTCGGCCCTGCGCGGCGCGGACGCGAGCGAGCCCGCGCGGGGGCGGCCGTGCGGGCTCGGATGTCGGGCGGGGCGGCGCCGGATGCCGGCGCCGGTCGGCGGATCGGATCAGCGGCGGCCGCGGGGGGCCGCGCTTCCGGACGCCCAGTGCGGCGAGACCACGTCGCGGCGCGCGACGGTGGCGCCGGGCATGTCGGAATACATCGGCGCGCCCAGGAGCTGCCCGGTGCGGTTGCGCTGCGAATGGGCGGAGCGGGGGTCGTGGTAGGGGTCGTTCACGTAGGAGCTCATGTGGCCGCCGCCGGCCGGCTGGCGGTCGCCGCCACCGCCCTCGCCGGCCCGAGCCGCGACGGGGAGGGCGAGAACGGCGGCGAAGAGCGCCGAGGCAACGATGCGCGTCATGAGATAATCCTTCCTCTCAAAGTTTTCTTCTGCAGGACATGCCGCCCTGCGCCGACGAGAAGAACATAACCAATGTCGTTCGACGAATATGTGTGCGGATGCACAAGTATATCAGACTATATTTAATCCGTTTCTCTTTCGACTTGGGTGCGGCGGCGCACGCGGACCGTCCGCTGCGACGAACGGAGCGGGATTAGACGCTGGCCGGCGCCGCCGCAGCCCTTCGGGAGCGCAGGCGACCTGCGGATCGCGGGTCGGGCCGAACGACGACGGAGGCCGCGCCGCTGAGCGACGGGCCTCCGGGAGGGCAGGGTGGTCGGGACCGGGTTCGCGCCGGCGTGGGCTGCCGGATCGCGACGGCGGGCGCTACCCGAGCAGCTTGTCCAGCGTGATCGGGATCTCGCGCACCCGGATGCCGGTGGCGTGCCAGACCGCGTTGGCGATGGCGCCGGCCGAGCCGGTGATGCCGATCTCGCCGACGCCCTTGATGCCGAGCGCGTTCACGTGAGCGTCGTCCTCGTGCACCAGGATCGCCTCCATGGCCGGCGTGTCCGCGTTCACCGGCACGTGGTATTCGCCGAGGTTGTCGTTGAGGAAGCGGCCGGTGCGGGCGTCCATCGCCGCGTGCTCGTGCAGCGCGAACGACATTCCCCAGATCATCCCGCCGTAATACTGGCTTGTGACCAGGCGCGGGTTGACGATGCGGCCGGCCGCGAACGCGCCGACGAGGCGGGTGACGCGGATCTGGCCGAGATCGGGGTCGACCTTCACCTCGGCGAAGACCGCGCCGTGGGCGTGCATGGCGTAGGTCTTGGCCGCCGCCGGATCGGTCGAGGCCTTCCCGGTCGCGGTGAGGCTCGCCCGTCCGGCGCGTGCCAGGATGTCGGAATACGCCTCGCTGCGGCTCTCGTCGTCGCGCCGGAAGAGTCGTCCGTCGCGGGCGACGAATCCGGCATTGCCCGCGCCGTAGAGCGGGGAGGCGGAATCGTTGGTGGCGAGGTCGGCGAGCTGCGCGATCACCGCCTGGCCCGCCGCGTGGATCGCCCCGCCCGCGGTGGCGGTGTGAGCCGAGCCGCCGGCGATGCCGGCGTTCGGCAGGTCGGAGGAGCCCATCCGGAAGGTCAGCCTGTCGAGGCCGATCCCGAGCCCGTCGGCGGCGATCTGGCCGAGCGCGGTCCAGGCGCCCTGCCCCATGTCGTGCGCGCCGGTCTCGATCAGGCCGGTGCCGTCGGCCCGCAGCTCGGCCTTCGCCTGCGCCTCGAACATCAGCGCCGGGAAGGTCGCGGTGCCCATGCCCCAGCCGACGAGGAGACCGTTCGCGTCGCGGGTCTGCCGCGGCGCTCTCGGCCGCGCCGACCAGCCGAAGCGCTCGGCGCCGCGGGTGTAGCACTCGCGCAGGGCCTTGGAGGAGAACGGCTTCCCGGAGATCGGCTCGACCTCGGCATAGTTCGCCAGGCGGAATTCCAGCGGGTCCATGCCGCAGGCCAGCGCCATCTCGTCGATCGCGCTCTCCAGCGCGACGCTGCCCGAGGCCTCGCCGGGCGCGCGCATGAACAGCGGCGTGCCGGTGTCGACCCGCACCGCCTGGTGCCGGACCGCGATGGCCGGGCTGGCGTAGAGGGTGTGCGAGACGCCGCCGGCCGGCTCGAAGAAGTCGTCGAACCGGCTCGAGGCCGTCAGCGTCTCGTGCTCCAGCGCCGTCAGCTTGCCGGCGTCGTCGGCGCCGAGGCGGAAGCTCTGCCGGGTCTCGGCGCGGTGGCCGACCGGGCCGTACATCTGCGCGCGCGCGAGCACCAGCTTGACCGGCCGGCCGACGAGGCGCGCGGCCATGCAGGCCAGGATCTGCGGGCCCGAGATCAGGCCCTTCGAGCCGAAGCCGCCGCCGAGGAACGGGCTCTCGATCCGGATGTTCTCCGGCGCGATCCCGAACAGCCCGGCGAGGCGCCCCTGGGCCATCGACATGCCCTGGCTCGGCGTGTGCAGCGTGAGCCGGTCGCCGTCCCAGGAGGCCACCGCCGCGTGCGGCTCCATGGCGTTGTGGTACTGGGCCGGGGTCTCGTAGGTCGCCGCGATCCGCCGGCTCGCGGCGACGAGGCCGGCCTCGACGTCGCCGTGGGTCTCCTCCGGGGGCTGGCCGACGCCGATGCCGGGGGGCGTGAACGGCGGCTCGGCGTCGAGGCCGATGCGCGGCGTCTCGGCCTCGTAGCGCGGGCTCAGCAGGCGCGCGCCCTCGGTGGCCGCCTCCAGCGTCTCGGCGATCACCACCGCGATCGGCTGGTTGGCGTAGCGGACGGCCGAATCCTGCAGCAGGTCGAGGCGGAAGATGAAGCCGTGGGGCTTGTCGTCCGGGTGCTGGGCGAGCGCCGGGGCGTTGTCCGGCGTCATCACCGCGACGACGCCCGGATGGGCCTCGGCCGCCGCCACGTCGAGATGGGTGACGCGCCCGCGGGCGATCCGGGCGACGCAGAGCGCCGCATGGAGGGTGCCGTCCGCGACGTTGTCGGCCGCGAAGGTCGCCCGGCCGGTGACCTTCAGCGGCCCGTCGCGCCGGGTCAGGGGCTGGCCCATGCTCGATCCGTGGCGGGCCCGCTGCGGCGCGGACGTCAATGCGATCTCAGCCATGGGCGGCTCCTGCCGGCGAAGGGGAGGGGACGGCGAAAGGGGCGGCGAACAGCGAGGCCGGCAGCGCCGGCAGGCGCTCCGGCGTGCCGGCGGCCGCCAGCGTCAGGGCCCGCACGAGGATGCGGCGGGCGAGCTCGATCTTGAAGGCGTTGGCTTCGCCCGACGGCTTGGCCTCGGCGAGCGCCGCGTCGGCGGCCTTTCGGAACACATCCGGGTCCGGCGCCTGGCCGGCGAGCAGGCGTTCCGCCTCCCGCGCCCGCCACGGCTTCAGCGCCACCCCGCCGAGCGCGAGGCGGGCCTCGCCGATCCGGTCGCCGTCGAGGCGCAGGCCGGCCGCGGCCGAGACCACCGCGAAGGCGTAGGAGGTGCGGTCGCGGACCTTGAGGTAGCGGGCATGGGCCGAAAACCCGGCCGCCTCCGGCGGCAGGCGCACCGCGACGATCAGCTCGCCCGGCGCCAGGTCGGTCTCGCGCTCCGGCGCATCGCCGGGCAGGCGATGGAAGTCGACCAGCGCCACCGCACGCCGGCCGCCCGCGCCCTCGATCTCGACGACGGCGTCGAAGGCCGCCAGCGGCACGCAGAAATCCGATGGGTTGGTGGCGATGCAGTGCTCGCTCCAGCCGAGCACCGCGTGCAGCCGCGTCGCCCCGCCGATCGCGGCGCATCCCGAGCCCGGCGCGCGCTTGTTGCAGGGGGAGGTGGCATCCGCGAAGTACGGGCAGCGGGTACGCTGCATCAGGTTGCCGGCGGCGGTCGCGGCGTTGCGCAGCTGCGCCGAGGCGCCCGCGAGAAGCGCCTCGGCCACCGCGGGATAGGTCTTGGCGAAGCGCGGATCGTGGGCGAGGTCGCTGTTGCGCACCAGCGCGCCGATGCGCACGCCGCCGTCGTCCAGGAACTCGATCCGGTCGAGGCCGGGGAGGCGGGTGACGTCGACGAGGCGGGCCGGCGTCACGACGCCGCCCTTCATCAGGTCGAGCAGGTTGGTGCCGGCGCCGAGATAGGCCGCTCCGGGCGCCTGCGCCGCCGCGATCGCCTCGGCGACGCTGACGGGACGGGTGTAGTCGAACAGGTTCATGCCGCGTCCTCCCGCATCGCCGCGCCGTCGCCGGCGCCCTGCGCGGCCAGCACCGCCTCACTGATGCCGGCATAGGCGCCGCAGCGGCAGAGGTTGCCGCTCATGCCCTCACGGATCCGCTCGGGATCGGTCCCCGCCTGCCCCTCCGTGATCAGCCCGACCGCGCTCATGATCTGGCCCGGCGTGCAGAAGCCGCACTGGAAGCCGTCATGCGCGATGAACGCCGCCTGCACCGGGTGCAGAGCGTCGCCGTCCGCCAGCCCCTCGATGGTGGTGACGGAGGCGCCGTCGAGGCTGACGGCGAGCGCGAGGCAGGCGTTGATCCGCCGGCCGTCGACCAGCACCGTGCAGGCGCCGCACTGGCCGCGGTCGCAGCCCTTCTTCGATCCGGTGAGATGGAGGCGCTCGCGCAGCAGGTCGAGCAGGGTCACGCGGGGATCCTCCAAGAGGACCTCGCGCACCGTGCCGTTCACGGTGAGCCTGAGAGGTATCATGCGATCTCCGGGCATGGCGCAGCTGGGATGGCGCAGCTTGGAATGAAACCAGATAGGATCGTGCGGTGCGAAGGCCAGGGGACGGACCTTCGCGCGGCGAGGGCAGGGGGCGCGGCAGCGCGCAGGGCGGGGGCAGGGAAGGGGGCGCGAACGGGAACGGCGCGGGCAGGGCGGTCCGCAACGTGCGTCGCCTCCCGCACCCATCCCTGCTACCCTCCCCGCGTCATGAGCGATCACCATCCGGACCTGAGCTACCGCCTCCGCCAGCAGGCGATCCTGTCCGAGTTCGGCGTCGAGGCCCTGCGCGGCGAGGACGTCGACGCGCTGCTGCAGCGGGCGACCGAACTCTGCGCCGAGGGCATGGGCGCCGAGTTCTGCAAGGCGCTGGAGCACCTGCACGACGAGGACATGCTGCTGGTGCGCGCCGGCGTCGGCTGGGGACCGAACGTCGTCGGCCACGCCCGCGTCGGCGCCGACCTCGCCTCGCCCGCGGGCTTCGCCCTCAAGACCGGCCGGCCGGTGATCTCCAACCACCTCGAGAACGAGAACCGCTTCCGCACGCCGCAGATCATGGCCGAGCACGGCATCCGCCGGGCGATCAACGTGCTGATCGAGAACCGCGAAGGCGCCTTCGGGGTGCTCGAGGTCGACGATACCCGCGAGGGCATGTTCACCGAGGCCGACATCGCCTTCATGCAGGGCTTCGCCAACCTGCTCGGCGGCGCGATCGAGCGGCAGCGCACGGAGGGGCTGCTCAAGCAGGCGCTGGCGCGGCAGGACCTGCTCGTCCGCGAGATGAGCCACCGGGTGAAGAACAGCCTGGCCATCGTCGCGAGCCTGCTCGCGCTGCAGGCGCGCAACGCCGACGACCCGGCCGTGCGCGACGCCCTGATCGACGCCCGCACCCGGGTCGAGGCCATCGCCGGGGTCCACGACCAGCTCTGGCGCCAGGGCGACACCACGCCGGGCGAGATCGACCTCGCGCAGTTCCTGGAGACGTTGACGGCCAACCTGCAGAGCAGCGCGCCGAACCACCGCATCCGCTGCAGCGCCGAGCCGCTGCGGGTCTCGGCCGACCGGGCGATCCCGATGGGATTGATGGTCAACGAGCTCGTCACCAACGCGATCAAGTACGCCTATCCCGACAGGACCGGGGAGGTGCGCGTGGGCGCCGCCTGCACCGGCGCGGCGCTCGTCCTCGACGTGTCGGACGACGGCGTCGGCCTGCCGGCGGATTTCGACATCGGCCGGGCCTCGGGCAGCCTGGGCATGCGCGTGATCGCGAACCTCGCCCGCCAGCTCGACGCCCGGATCGCGACGCCGCGCGGGCAGGGCGCCCGCTTCTACATCGAGATCCCGCTGGAGGCGTGAGACCGGTTCCGGCACGGTGGGCGCCGGAGGGCGCTGCGCGACCGCACGAAGATTTGCATCGGGGAGGCCGGTCATGCGTCATGCGCCGGACGCTGGCGCACCCTACGCTGCAGGCCGGATACGAGGAGATGCCATGCCCCGCGTCCCGGTCTTGACCCGCGTCCCGGCCATGCCCCGCTTGCCGATCGCCGCGCTCGCGGCCCTGTGTCTCGCCGCTCCCGCCTGCACGCGCCCGGCCCTCGCCACGCCGGCCGATCCGATTCCGCCGACCACGCTGACGCCGCCCGCGCCGCCCGCGCCTCCGCCGCCGGCCGCGTTCCCGCTGATGCGGGTGGTGCCGAAGGGCGAGGCCCGCACCATCGCGTTCTTCGCCTCGCTGTTCCCGGACTGCTCCTCGCAGGGCCCGGTGGTGATCCGCAGCCTGGAGCAGCCCCGGCACGGCTCGATCGAGCTGGCGCAGACGGATTCATTTCCCGTTACGGCGTGGGATCGGCGCTGGCGGCCTGCAACGCCCGCAAGGTGCCGGGCTTGAAGCTGACCTACACCTCGGAGGAGGGGTTCGAGGGGCTCGACACCTTCCGGATCTTCGTCATCAACGCCGACGGCACCGGCTACGAGTCCGACGTGCGCGTCACGGTGCGCTGACCGCATTCGATTCCGGCCGCCGACCGCCCGGGATCGCCTGCGGAAACACGCCCCTACAGGGTACATCCGCTATTCGCATAAGATATATTATGGAACTTAATAGACCGATGTCCCGGGGCGAGGGGGCTTCGGCCGGTCCCGAACCAGCTGGCATGCCAGCATCCGGCAGGATCGCCTTCACGGCCTCGGCGATCCGGGCCCGGCGGATCCAGGCGCGCGTCGTCCCGGGCGAGGGCGCTCCGAGCCCCCCTGCCCTCTACGCTTGCCCCGAGTCACGAACGCCCTCGGCATCAGGCGGCCAGCGCATCGGCCAGGCGGCGGACATCGGAGACGATGCGTCCGTCGGGGAAGCGGCAGGCCACCTCCTCCGAGGCCCGGCCGCTCGGGCGGATGCGGATCGACGCCGGGCACACCAGCTCGTCGCGGCGGTCCAGCGCTTCGGCGGCATCCATCGGCGCCGCGCGGCCGCCGCCGAGCCCGCGCCACCACTGCACCGCCTTGTCGCGGGCAAAGCCCGTCCGCTCCAGCGCGAGCCGGATGCGATGGGCGCCGTCGGAGCAGCGCAGCACGATGTCGAGGCCGTCCGCCCCGCGCTCGAAGCGCCAATCCGAGACCGGCCGCCAGCCGTCCGCGCGCTCGGACAGGATCGGCAATTCGTCGTCGGCCGCGGCCTCGTGCTTGGCGGACGCCGCGTCGTCCTCCGGTTCGATCCAACAAGGCTCGCAGGTCGAGGCGTTGAGCGCGATCAGCGCGCCGCAGCCGGGGCAGGGCTTGGCCCGCGCCAGCCCTTCCCTGCCCTTCACCGCGGCGGCGGTGCGGGCGGTGACCACGTCCACCGGGCCGTGCATCCGCACCAGGCCGGCATAGTCGAGGATCAGCGCGTCGCGCTTGCCGGGCGCGTTGCGCAGCGCGCGCCCGACCTGCTGCACGTAGAGCCCGGTGCTCTGGGTCGGCCGGAGCAGGGCGATGAGGTCGACCTCCGGCACGTTGAAGCCGGTGGCGAGCACGCCGACGGAGGTCAGGCAGCGGATCCGCCCGGCGCGGAAGGCCGCCACGATCCGGTCGCGCTCGCGCCGCGGGGTCTCGCCGGAGATCGTCTCGCAGGAATGGCCCTCCGCGCGGATCGCGTCGCGCACCGCGTCCGCGTGGCTGAGCCCGGCACAGAAGGCGAGCCAGGCCCGGCGCTCGCGGCCGTAGCCGACCATCTCCTCGACCGCGGCGCGGGTGATCCAGTCGCGGTTGACCGCCGCTTCGAGCTGGCTCGGGATGTAGTCGCCGCCGCGCTTGCCCACGCCGGCGACGTCGAGGGCGGTCAGCGTCGCCTTGGACAGGAGCGGGCAGAGATAGCCCTGCCCGATCAGGTCGCCGGCATCGACCTCGTAGACGATGCCCTCGAAGATCCGGCCCGCGCCTTCGTCGAGGCGTCCGCTGTCGAGCCGATAGGGCGTCGCGGTGAAGCCGACGACGCGAAGCTCCGGCCGCAGCGCCCGCAAGCCGGCGAGGAAGCGGCCGTAGCGGGTCTCGGCCGAGCGCGGGATCAGGTGCGCCTCGTCGACGATGACCAGGTCGCGCGGGCCGATCGCGTCGAGCCGGTCGGCGACGGATTGGATGCCGCAGACCAGCACCTGCGCCCCCGCCTCCCGCCGCCCGAGCCCGGCGGAGAAGATCCCGGCCGGCGCCTCCGGCCAGTAGCCGGTGAGCTCGGAGAAGTTCTGGGCGATCAGCTCCCGGCTGTGGGTGACGACGACGATGCGGGCGAGGGGATCCGCCTGCAGCGTCTCCCGCGCAAGCGCCGCGATCACCAGCGCCTTGCCCGCACCGGTCGGCAGCACGATCAGGCCGTCACGCAGGGGCTGCCCCCCTGCCCCGCTCCAGGCGGCGGCAAGCGCGTCGAGGCTGGCACGCTGGTAGGGTCGCAAGGTCAGCATGGCGCATGCTCTACCGCAGCCGGGCGCACGCGTCCGTGGCCCGTTCGCCGCGCCCGGCTGGGATCAGGGCGTCTCGGGCGGTTGCAGCAGGTAGACGTCCATGATCCAGCCGTGGCGGGCGCGCGCCGCGGCACGCTGCCGGCGGATCTCCGGCCCGACGGTGCCGAGCCGCCCGGCGATCAGGAGCTCGTCCGGCGAGCCGAGATAGGCACCCCAGTGGATCGTCAGCTCGGGATCGAGATGGTCGAAGCGCGGGTCGGCGTCGAGCATCACCACGACGCTGCCGACGCCCGGCGGCAGGCCATCGGCGATCGCGCGGCCCGTGGTGATGTGGACGGCCCCGCCGATCCGGTTCAGCGGGATGCGGTGGGCGGCCGCCAGCATCTGCACGCTGGAGATGCCGGGGATCACCGTATAGGCGAAGGCTCGGGCATCGCGGGCGAGGATGCGCTCGAGGATGCGCAGGGTGCTGTCGTAGAGCGCCGGATCGCCCCAGACCAGGAAGGCGCCGACCTCCCCTGCCCCGAGATTCGTCGCGATCAGGCCGCCGAGGAGGTCGGCCCGGGCGGCGTGCCAGGCCTCGACCGTGGCAGCGTAGTCCGCCGGCCGGCGCTCGCGCGGGGGATCCTGCGCCACGACCAGGCGATACGCCTTGCGGATGTGCCGGGCGCAGATCGTTCGGCGCAGGGCGACGAGGTCGTCCGTGTCGGCGCCCTTGTCGAGGACGAACACCGCGTCGACGTCGGCCAGGGCCCGCACCGCCTGGAGGGTGAGGTGCTCCGGATCGCCGGTCCCGATTCCGATAACGCGCAGGGTTCGCATGAGGCTTGACGAGGCTCGTTGACCGCGCACGACGAAGCCCGCGCCGTCGTGTCGGACGGCGCGGGCTTCATGCTGATTTGGTTGCGGGGACAGGATTTGAACCTGTGACCTTCAGGTTATGAGCCTGACGAGCTACCGGGCTGCTCCACCCCGCGCCAGGGTGCGTGCTGGTCCTGGTGTGTGGACCGGCACGTTCGGCGATCGTGGTGAGGGACTG
>NZ_JAKSYR010000099.1:0-41683 GCF_022829705.1 Methylobacterium sp. E-025 | reverse complement strand
AACGCCTACAAGCTGACGCTCGCCGAGCGGACCCTGTCCGCGGCGCTCAACCAAGCGAGGGCCTGAAGCCATGAAGTTCGACCAGCCCGCCGGCCAAAACCCGATCGACCAGCTCAAGGTCGTCGGAAAGCCGACCGACCGGGTCGAAGGACCGCTCAAGGTCACGGGGACCGCGCCCTACGCCTACGAATGGCACGATCCGCACGCGAACCTCGCCTACGGCTTCATCGTCGGCGCCGGCATCGCCAAGGGCCGGATCGCGACCCTCGACGTGGCGCGCGCGAAGGCCGCCTCGGGCGTCGTCGCCGTCGTCACCCACGAGAATGCCGGGCCGCTCGGCCAGGGCGAGTTCTACGTCCACCGCTTCCTCGCCGCGCCCGTCGTCGACCACTACCACCAGGCCGTCGCGGTCGTCGTCGCCGAGACCTTCGAGCAGGCGCGGGCCGCCGCGGCCCTGGTCCGGGTCACGTATGTCGCGGAGCCGGGCGCCTTCGACCTCGCCGCGCAGGAAGCGACCGCGCCCGTGGCCGAGCAGGGCCCGTTCGGCGGCAAGCCCGAGACCCGCGTCGGCGACTTCGAGGCCGCGTTCGCGCGGGCGCCGGTCCAGCTCGACGCGCGCTACACCACCCCCGACCAGGCCCACGCGATGATGGAGCCGCACGCCACCATCGCCGCCTGGGACGGCGACCGGCTCACCTGCCACACTTCCATCCAGCAGATGAACTGGGGCGTGCGCGACCTCGCCAGGACGCTCGGCATCCCCAAGGACAGGATCCGCCTCGTCTCGCCGTATGTCGGCGGCGGGTTCGGGGGGAAGGGCACCGTCCAGTCCGACCTCGCGCTCGCGGCGGTGGCGGCGCGGGTGGCCGGCCGGCCGGTCAAGCTCGCGCTGCAGCGTGCGATGATGTTCAACACCACCATCCACCGCCCCGCGACGATCCAGCGCATCTGGATCGGCGCGACCCGGGACGGGCGGATCACCGCGATCGGCCACGACAACCTCAACGGCAACCTCGCCGGCGGCCGGACCGAGCCGTCGACGGCGGCGACGCGCGCCTTCTACGCCGGCGCCGACCGGATGACCCGCCAGCGCCTGGCGGTGCTCGACCTCGCCGAGGGCAACGCGATGCGGGCGCCCGGCGAGGCGCCGGGCCTGATGGCTCTCGAGATCGCCATGGACGAGATGGCCGAGAAGCTCGGGATGGACCCGGTCGCGTTCCGGGCGCTCAACGACACCCAGGTCGACCCCGAGCACCCGGGGATCCCGTTCTCGACCCGGCCCTTCGTCGCGTGCCTGCGCCTCGGTGCCGAGCGCTTCGGATGGGAGCGCCGCCAGGCGCAGCCGGCCGGCTTGCGCGACGGGCGCTGGCGCGTCGGGTTCGGCATGGCCGGGGCGATCCGCGCGGCGAAGATCGCCCGGTCCGCCGCCCGCGTGCGCCTCGACGCACGCGGCGTCGTCACGGTCGAGGTCGACATGACCGACATCGGCACCGGCAGCTACACCATCGTCGCGCAGACCGCCGCCGAGATGATGGGCGTGACGCCGGATCGGGTCGTCGCGCGCCTCGGCGATTCCGATTTTCCGGAGACGCCGGGCTCCGGCGGCCAGCAGGGGGCCCCTTCCGTCACCGCGGGCGTCTACGCGGCCTGCGTCAAGCTTCGCGAGGCGGTGGCCCAAAGGCTCGGGTTCAACTCGGCCGACGTCGCCTTCGCCGAGGGCGAGGTCCGCTCCGGCAACCGCGCCGTGCCGCTCGAACGGGCGGCGGAGGCCGGCGACCTCGTCGCCGAGGACACCATCGTGTTCGGCGATCTCGCCAAGCGCTTCGCGCAGCAGACCTTCGGCGCGCACTTCGCCGAGGTCGGCGTCGACGCCGACACCGGCGAGATCCGCGTCCGCCGGATGCTGGCGGTGTGCGCGGCCGGGCGCATCATCAACCCCAAGGCCGCGCGCAGCCAGATCATCGGCGGCATGACCATGGGGATCGGCGCCGCCCTGATGGAGGAGATGGTCGTCGACACGCGGCGCGGCTTCTTCGTGAACCACGATCTCGCCGGCTACGAGGTGCCGGTGCACGCCGACGTGCCCCATCTCGAGGCGGTCTTCCTCGACGAGGTCGACCCGACCATGTCGCCGGTCAAGGCGAAGGGCGTCGGGGAGCTCGGCCATGTCGGCGTCGCCCCGGCGATCGCCAACGCGGTCTACAACGCGACCGGCGTGCGGGTGCGCGACTACCCCATCACCCTCGACAAGCTCCTCGACCGGATGCCGGACTCGGCCTGACGACGCCTCGGGATGCGGGACACGACGATCCGCGCGCCCGGTGCGCGATCGATCCGCCGGCCCGAAGCCTGGCGGCCCTTCGAGAGTCCATCCGCCAGCGGCGCTCCGGTGGCGCCCCCTCGACCGTCCATCGCGAGAACGGTGCGAAGGTCGGCCGGATGCAGGCTTTCGTGCCGGCGGTCTGGGAGCGCGGTGCGCGACCCGGGCCTGTCCCCTCCCGTCAGAGGCTCGGGTGCAGGCCGCGGACCGGGCTCACGCCCTCCAGCAGCGCGGCGGCGTGCAGGATCGTCGCCTCCGCCTGCCAGCTGCCGACCAGCTGCACGCCGATCGGCAGGCCCTCGCGGCTGGTGCCGAACCGCATCGACACCCCCGGCAGGCCGGTGACGTTCAGGGGCACGGTCGCGCCCTGCAGGTAGGTCAGGTCGACGGTCTCGCCGTCGACGACGAGGTCCCGGATGCCGTGCTTGTGCGCCGGCACGGGCAGCACGGGCGTGAGGAGCACGTCGTAATCCCGGAAATAGGCGGCGTAGCCGTCCCGCAGCCGCTCGGCCGCCTGCTCGGCCGCAACGTAGTCCGCCATCGAGGTGTCGGGCAGCGACAGCATCGTCCGCGCCATCCTGTACATCCGGTCCTCGTGCCCGGCGGTCGCCTCCCGGAAGGCCGGCTTCATTTCCATGACGTGGAGCTTGTTGAACACGTCGAGGGCGAAGTCGCGTTCCAGGGCCGGGATGCGGACCTCCTGCACCGGGTGTCCCTCGCCCGCGAGCGCGTCCGCCGCCGCCCGGACGGTAGCCGCGACCTCCGTGTCGATCGGCCCGAAGCCCGGCCCGACCATCCAGCCGACGCGGAGCTTACGGCCCGGTGCGATGCCGGCTCCGGCGTCGAACGGGCCGCCTTGCGAGGCGAAGCCGTCGAGGCCGTCGGGACCGGCCAGCTGCGCGAAGGCGAGCGCGAGGTCGCGGATCGAGCGCGCCATCGGGCCGACGTGCCAGAACCGGCGCGGCGCGCGCGGCCAGATGCCGGTCATCGGCACGCGCCCGTGCGTCGGCTTCAGCGCGACGATGCCGGTCTGCGCGGCCGGGCCGCGCACCGAGATGGCGAGGTCGGTGCCGAGGCCCAAGGGCGACAGGCCCGCCGCGATCGCCGCCGACTCGCCGCCGCTCGATCCGCCGGGCGTGCGGTCGAGGTCCCACGGGTTGTTCGAGCGGCCCGAGAGCAGGTTGTCGCTCTCGATCCAGTAGGAGAACTCCGGCAGGTTGGTCTTGGCGAGCAGGATGCCGCCGGCGCTCTTCATGCGGGCGACGCTGGTGGCGTCGGCGTCCGGCCGGCGGCCCGCGAAGATCGGCGAGCCGCGCTGGGTGAGGACGCCTGCCGTGTCGATCGAATCCTTCACGGTGAAGGGCACGCCGTGCAGCGGCCCGAGCTCCTTGCCGGCCATGACCGCTGCCTCGGCCTCCCGCGCGGCGGCGAGCGCGCCCTCCGCGAGGGTGACGATAGCGTTGACCTTGGGGTCGACCGCCGCGATGCGGTCGAGATGGGCCTGCACGACCTCGACCGGCGAGACCTGGCGTGTGCGGATCAGCGCGGCGAGGCCGGTCGCGTCCGAGAAGACGATGTCGGTGGTCATGATCTGAGAGCCTTCGCGATCGCCGATGCGGGCATGGTGCCTCGGCCGGGTCATGGGGAGGGCCGTGCGGTGCGCCGGCCGTGCGATGGTCGGGGGCGGGCGCCGCGGGGGACGCCCGACCCGTCAGCGGTTCGCGAGGCGTGCGACGAGCGTTTCGGCGGCAGGGCCCGAGGAGGCGGGGTTCTGGCCGGTGACGAGCAGGCCGTCGGTGACGACGAAGGGGGCCCAGTCGGCACCCTTGGCGTAGAGGCCGCCGTTGCGTGCGAGCTCGTCCTCGACCAGGAACGGAACCACCCGGGTGAGGCCGACCGCCTCCTCCTCGGTGTTCGCGAAGCCGGTGACGTTGCGGCCCGCGACCAGGGGCGTCCCGTCGCCGGCCTTGGCATGGCGCAGCACGCCGGGGGCATGGCAGACCAGGGCCACGGGCTTGCCGGCCGCCAGCGTGGTCTCGATCAGCCGGATCGAGGCCGGGTCCTCGGCGAGGTCCCAGAGGGGGCCGTGCCCGCCGGGATAGAACACGGCGTCGAAGCCGTCGTGGCCGACGCCGACGAGCCGGCCGGTCTCGGCCAGCACCGCCATCGCCGCCGCGTCCGCTTCGAAGCGGCGCGTCGTGTCGGTCTGGAAGCTCGGCTCGGCGCTCTTCGGATCGAGCGGCGGCCGGCCGCCCTCGGGCGACACCAGCACCACCTCCGCGCCCGCATCCTTGAACACGTAGTAGGGGGCGGCAAGCTCCTCCAGCCAGAAGCCGGTCTTGCGGCCGGTGTCGCCGAGCTGGTCGTGGGAGGTCAGGACCATCAGGATCTTCATGTCGTTCTCCGGATCGTTGGCTTGGGTGAGGGGAGGTTGGGTGAGGGGAGGTTGGGCGAGGGGAGGTTGGGCGAGTGAAGGTGGGGTGCGAGGACGTCCTCGAGGGGGACTCCCCGCGCGGGGGCCGGCATGGGGCGGACCGGCGCTACCGCGGCTTGGCGGTGCTACCGCGCCTTGGCGGCGCGTTCCGCGGCCGGGTCGCGGGCCGGGGCCGCCTGCGCGGGGCGGAGTTCCGCATTCGTGCCGCGGACCTCCTCGAACCGGGCCATGCGGACGGCGCCGATGGTCTCCAGGGTGATCCGCTCCTGCGCCGTCGCGTCCGTGGTGGCGCCCGGGAGGGCCGTCAGGCCGGCGGCTGCGAGGAGGGCGGCGGCCAGCGTCTTGGTGTGGTGAGGCATCGGTTTTCTCCTTCCGGTTCGCGTTCCCCCCGCCGGCCCAGGGGAATGATGAGGATCTGAGTAGACCGGTCGTCTCGGTTTTGCGCGGCCATGCGTGCCGTTGCCGGCGCCGAAGGGATGATCAGTGCGACGCGAGGCCGAGGATGCGCCGCGTCGTGCCCAGGGCGGCCTCGAACGGGGCGTCGGTCCGCACGATCTTCGCCATCAGGCTGGCGCCGAGCCAGACGTGATACAGGTCCTCGGCGGTCGTGTGCGGCTCGCTCGCGATCGTGAGCGAGCCCTCCGCCACGCCGGCCGCGATCGCCCGCGACAGGCGTTCGATGATCCCGGCGGTGCCTGCCTTCAGGGCGAGGCGCATGGCCTCGGAAAGGTCCGAGACCTCCGCCGCGAGCTTCACCGCCAGGCACCTGCGCCGGTCGTCGATGCCCCCTTGCGTCGCCTGCCACTTCCGCCAGTAGGTCATCAGGCGGTCGGCCTGGCTCAGGCTCGGCTCGGCCAGCATCGCGTCGAGCTCGGCGAGGTAGGTGTCGAAGTAGTCCTCCAGAAGCGCCTCGCCGAACGCCTCCTTCGAGCCGAAGTAGTGGTAGAACGATCCCTTCGGCACGCCGGCCGAAGCGAGGATCTCGTTGAGCCCGACCCCGGAAAACCCCTTGGCGCCCACGAGGCCGTAGGCGGTGTCGAGGATGCCCTGGCGGGTGTCGGTCTGTGCGGTGACGCGTGCCATGACCGGGAGATAGCTCGGATTAGACCGGTCGTCTAGTGGGGCCGAAAAGATTTTTCCCTGGCAGGGGACGCGGCGGGCGAGACGAAGCTCGGGGCGAGCGTTCGAGGCGGAGGCCGGAAGCGTTCCGGCATCGCCTGGAGCAGGCCCGTTCGCTCCGCCGCCAGGCGAAGGCGGCCGCGCTAACCCTTCGGCGGAAGGCGGAGCGGGCTCGCAGGCACGCCGTCTCCCCTCCGAAACCGCGACCGCGGCGTAGGAAGCCGTCGTTCCATGACGTCGGAACCGCCGCGCCCGCCGACGCGGATGCGGATGCTCCGTCCCCATCCCGACCGCCCGCATCCGAGCAGGGTTCGGCCGGCCGGATATTGCCTTCCGCCATGCGCGATCGGACTTGGCGCGCCGAGGATTCCGATCGCGCCCGGATTAGGAGGTTTTCGTCGGGTGCGGTATCAGAGTTCGCGGCTTCGAACTCTTCGGAGCGGCCATCGCCATGCCGGAGTGCTCCGCAGCTCCTCGTCTTGACGACCTTGAGACGGACATCAGGAGCGTATTCGATGATCGGTGACGGCAGGCCTCTCGCCATCCTCATCGCGGAGGCGGACCAGCTCGTCCGCATGGTCACCGCCGACATGCTGACCGATCTCGGCTACCGGGCCATCGAGGTCGGCACCGCCGCCGAGGCGCTGGCGGTGCTCCAGGGACCGGACACCGTCCGCATGCTGATCACGGGGCGCAGCATCGTCGGCGACGGCGTCGCCCTCGTCCATCTCGTCCACCACCGCTGGCCCGGCGTCGGCATCATCGTCACCTCGGGCGCGGGCGCGGATCTTCGCAGCGCGCTGCCGCCGGGGACGCGCCTGCTCAGCAAGCCGTACAAGTTCGCCGACCTCATCCAGGAGGTCGAAGCCGGCCTGGGGCAGGTGCGGGACGAGCCCGCGACCGCGCCCGTGCTGCCGAGCGGCGTGCCGCCCCACCGGGGATTGGAGATGGGCAACGGCGTGGGCGCCCTCGCCGCCCCCTCGACCGAGCCGGACAAGTCCTAGCCGCCGCCCGCGGGATGCCCGGTCCGGATCGCCCGCCGCAGCGAAATTTCCCACGGCAGCCTCGTGCGCGGCCCGAACAGGATGCCCGTGAGGGCAGCCCGGTGCTCGATCGGACGACGCCCGCCCTGCGCCAACGGAACGCGCCGTTCGCCGCGGGAACGCCGGCATAGGCGGCCGTCTGGATGCCAAGGCGGCGCACCGTGCTCACCGGCTTCGTGCGACGCGACATCGATCATCGTCGGGTCGCCGATGCGGTCGATGGCCTGATGCTGCGCGGCAACCCCGGCTTGCGCGGCGGCGGCGGTCGTGACCTGATGACCAGCCGGGTGATGCGCGCTCGGCCCCCGGTCGCGGAGCGGACATGCAGGCGTCACCCACTCCCTCCGCGGGCGTCGCCGATCAGTCGCGCCGCGCCGCGGTCGCCGCCTTCATCGGCACGACCATCGAATGGTACGACTTCTTCATCTACGGCGTCGCGGCTGCGCTGGTGTTCGGCCCGCTGTTCTTCGCGGGCGAGACCCCGTTCCTCGGCACGCTGTCCGCGTTCGGCGCCTTCGCCGTCGGCTTCCTGGCGCGCCCGGCCGGCGGCCTCATCTTCGGCCACCTCGGCGACCGCTTCGGGCGCAAGCGCGCACTCATCGCCACGCTCGTCATGATGGGGCTGGCCACCAGCGCGATCGGGCTGCTGCCGACCTACGCCTCGGCCGGCATCTGGGCCCCGGTTGCCCTGGTGCTGCTGCGCCTCTTCCAGGGCATCGCGGTCGGCGGCGAGTGGGGCGGCGCCGTGCTGCTCGCCGCCGAGCACGCCCCCCGCGGTCGCAGCACGTACTTCGCCTCCTTCGCCCAGCTCGGCAGCCCGGCCGGGCAGATCCTCTCGCTGCTGGCGTTCCGCCTGGCCGGGCTGATGGACAAGGAGGCGTTCCTCGCCTGGGGCTGGCGCCTGCCGTTCCTTGCCAGCGTCGTGCTCCTGGCGGTGGGGTTCGTCATCCGGCTCGGCGTCGCGGAATCGCCGGCGTTCCAGGCCGCGCAGGCGGCCGATCGGGAGGCGCTCGCCCGGGCGGCGCCGATCCCGGAGGTGCTGCGCACGCAGCGCGGCCCGCTGCTGATGGCGATCGCCGCCAACACCTTCGCCATCGCCTCGGTGTATCTCTACCAGGTGTTCCTGATCACCTACGCCGTGCAGTACCTGCATATCGAGCGCGCGGTGATCCTCGACGCCCTGCTGATCACCGCCGGGGTGCAGTTCGTCGTCCAGCCGGTGGCCGCGCGCGTGGCCGAGCGGCTCGGCGACGAGAGCCGCTTCCTCCAGCTCTCGCTCCTTTGGTGCATCGTCACGCCCTACCCGCTGTTCCTGTTGCTGGAGACGCGCTCGTTCGCCGCGATCACGCTGGGCCTGTGCCTGATCCAGCTCGGTATCGCGAGCTTCTACGCGGTGGTGGCCGGCTACGTCGCCGGCGCCTTCCCGACCCGGGTGCGCTACACCGCCATCTCGATCGGCTACCAGTTCAGCGGCGCGGTGGCGGGGGGCCTGACGCCGATCGTCGGCACGGTGCTGGCGGAAGCCTCGGGTGGGGCGTGGCTGCCGATCGCGCTGTTCGGCACGACGCTCGCGGGCATCTCGCTTCTCGGCATCACGCTGCTGCGGCCGCATGTCCGGGCGCTGCGTCGCTGGGGCGAGGATGAGGCGGCGACCTGATCGCGGCTTGCCGGTCCCCGTTTCGCTTCGCCGCGCCGCTCGTTCCGCAGGACCGCCACCGTGATCGTGGGCGATACGTCATGTCGTCCGGCGGCAGGCCGGCCGGCGTCGCGGGCGAGGGCGCCGGCGACCCGTGAGATCCATCGCGGGGGACTCGCCTCGATCCGGCCGAAAGGGGGCCGGCCATCCGAGCCTCGCTGTTGTCGCAGCCGGGCTCTTCGGAATGGCGGCAGGACGCTTGCGGTCAGCCTCCGAGCGCGGCGGCGCCGCGATAGGCTTGTGCGGCGTGGCGGGCGGGCAGGCGGTCGCCCTGGCCGAACAGCTTGTTTCTGAGCGAGCCCGGCGTGTAGGCGGTCTTGTACAGGCCGCGGTCCTGGAGCTCGGGGATCACGAGGTCGATGAAATCCGAGAAGCTTTCCGGCACGACGAGGCGGCTGAGGTTGAACCCGTCCACCTCGCCCTCCTCGACCCAGGATTGCAGCTCGTCGGCGATGGACGCGGCGTCGCCGGTCAGCACCGCGTAGCGGCCGCCGAGGCCCATTTCCGAGAGCAGGTCGCGCTTGGTCAGCCTGCGCTTGGCCGCCGCGGCGGTGGCCGACTGGATCGCGTTGCCCGGGGCGTAGGGGATCGGCTCGTCGAGGCCGTAGCGGGCGAAATCGATGCCGGTGGAGGCGGAGAAGTGGGCGAGCCCGGCCTCGGCGCTGGCGTAGCGCATGTACTCGGCGCGCTTGTCCTCCGCCTCGGCACGGGTGCGGCCGGGGATGGCGGCGATGCCGATGAACACCTTCACGTCCTGCGGGTCGCGCCCGGCAGCGGCGGCCTCGGCGCGGATCGCGCGGACCGAATCGCGGGCCGACGTCTTGTCGCGCGCCGAGATGAACACGCACTCGGCGTGCCGTCCGGCGAAGGCCCGACCGCGGCCGGAGGCGCCCGCCTGGTAGAGCACGGGCGTCCGCTGGGGCGAGGGTTCGCACAGGTGGTAGCCGTCGACCGCCAGAAACTCGCCGCGATGGGAGACCGGCCGGATCAGCGCCGGATCGCTGAACACCCGCGCCTCGCGGTCCCGGCGCACCGCCGCGTCGTCCCAGCTTCCTTCCCAGAGCTTGTAGAGCACCTCGAGATACTCGTCGGCGTAATCGTAGCGCCTGTCGTGCGCCGGAAGCGCCTCGCCCCGGCCGCGATGGGCGCTCTCGAGGTAGCCGGTGACGATGTTCCAGCCGACCCGCCCGCCGGTGAGATGGTCCAGCGTCGAGAGGCGCCGGGCGAAGGTGTAGGGCGCCTCCGCGAAGACGTTGAGCGTGATGCCGAAGCCGAGATGCTCCGTCACCGCGGCCATGGCCGGAACGATCAGCGTCGGGTCGTTCACCGGCAGCTGCACGGCTTCCCGCGCCGTCACGTCGATGCCGCCGCCGTAGATGTCGTAGACGCCGAGGATGTCGGCGATGAACAGCCCGTCGAACAGGCCGCGCTCCAGAAGCTTCGCCTGGTCCGTCCAGTAGCGCAGGGTGTTGTACGCGGCCGAGCGGTCGCGCGGGTGGGTCCACAGGCCGTGGTTGATGTGGCCGACGCAGTTCATGTTGAACGCATTGAGCCGGATCTGCTTTCGGCCGTCGCTCATCGCGCCCGGAGCCTCCGCACGACGCTGTCGCCCGTGAATTGCACGAGGCAGACGAGAACGATCAGGATCGCGATCACCACCGACATCACGGTCGTGTCGAAGCGCTGGTAGCCGTAGCGGATCGCCACGTCGCCGAGCCCGCCCGCGCCGACCGCACCGGCCACGGCCGAGGCGCCGATCATCGACACGACGGTGATGGTGAAGCCGCCGACGATCCCCGGCAGGGCTTCGGGCAGCAGCACGTGGAGCAGGATGTGGCGACGGCGGCAGCCGATGGACTGGGCCGCCTCGACCAGCCCGGGATCGACCTCCCGCAGCGAGACCTCGGCGATCCGCGCGAAGAACGGCGTCGCGCTCACCGCCAGCGGCACGATGGCGGCCCAGACGCCGATCGTGGTTCCGACGACGAGCCGGGTGAACGGGATCAGCGCGACCAGCAGCACGATGAAGGGCACGGCGCGGAAGCCGTTCACGACGAGGCCGACCAAGCGGTTCGCCCGCGGCGCCGGGAAGATGCCGCCCGGCCCGGAGGTGACGAGGAACAGCGCGAGCGGGATGCCGGCGACCACCGCGATCCCCGCCGAGACCCCCACCATGAACATCGTGTCGAACGCCGCCTGCCAGAGGCGGTCAATCATCTGCGGCGACATAGCCGATCCCCTCGACGGTTTCCCCGATGGCCCTCAGCCGGGCCTCCGCCTGCATCCCCTTGGCGGCGATCAGCAGGCGGCCGACGGCATGCCCCTGGATGCGCTCGACGCCCGCCTGCAGAAGCCGCACCGATCCCCCCGTCGCCGCGACGAGGGCCGACAGGTCGGGCGCGGACCGCCCGGCATAGGTGATCCGCAGCACGGCCTGCGCGCCCGGCGCGGGATGCGACAGGAGCCGCTGCGCCAGGTCGTCCGGCACGTCGCGGGTGAGGGGAGCCAGCAGCGCCCGGGTCGCCGGGTGCTCGGGCGCGCCGAACACGCGCCAGACCGGGCCGGATTCGGCGATCCGCCCGGCTTCCAGCACGACGACGTCGGTGCAGATCTCGCGGATCACGCTCATCTCGTGGGTGATGAGGATGATGGTCAGGCCGAGCCGCCGGTTGATGTCCCGCAGCAGGCCGAGGATCGACAGGGTGGTCTCCGGGTCCAGCGCCGAGGTCGCCTCGTCGCAGAGCAGGATCTCGGGGTCGCTGACCAGGGCGCGGGCGATGCCGACGCGCTGCTTCTGCCCGCCCGAGAGGCGCGACGGATAGGTCTCGGCCTTGTCCTCCAGGCCGACGAGGCGCAGCGCCTCCGCGACCCGCCGGTCGACCTCCGCCTTGCCGATGCCGGCCACCTTGAGCGGCAGGGCCACGTTCTGCCGGACGGTCTTGGTCGACAGGAGGTTGAAGTGCTGGAAGATCATGCCGATGCGGCGGCGCAGGGCCACGAGACCGTCCGTGCGCAGGGCCTCGATGGGCTCGCCGTTGACCAGCACGCGGCCCGATGTGGGCTCCTCCAGCCGGTTGACGGTCCGGAGCAGGGTCGACTTGCCGGCGCCCGAGCGGCCGATGATGCCGAAGATCGCGCCGGACGAGACGTCGAGGCTGACGTCGTCGAGGGCGCGGACCTCGCCGCCCGCGGAGCGATAGGTCTTCGCGACGTTCTCGAACCGCACCGTGCCGACGCCGCGTGGGCCCGTTTCCGTCCGGGCCACCGGGACCGCGTTTGCGCCCGTCGCCTTCGGCGCGGCCGGATCGATCGATCCGAGACTGTCCAGAGCCAAGCTCGCCATCGTCAGTTCTGCCACGCGAGCAGGTACAGCTTGTCGCTGCCGGCAAAGGATCTGTCGATCTGCTGCTTCACGGCCTCGGAGTTCTGGAAGATCTGGACGAATTTCCGGATCGTCGGATCGTCCTTGCGAGCGGCCTTCGTGACGAAGCTCACCGCGAAGAGCTTGTCCTCGATCCCGGAATAGATCAGCCCGCTCGTCGGATCGAAGGCACCGGCGGCGACGATGAAATGCGGATACCCCTGCGCGAGATCAACATCGCCGGTGATCCGCACCAGTTGCGGCCCCTCGACCTCGGTGAATTTCAGCGTCTTCGGGTTCTCGACGATGTCGTCGACGGTGCCGAGGAAGCCGACATCGTCCTTGAGCTTGATGAGGCCGGCCTTCTGCAGCAGCAGCAGGCCTCGGCCCTGGTTCACCGGATCGTTGGCAATGGCGACCTTGCCCCCCACCGGGACCTGGTCGAGGCTCTTATGCTTGAGCGAGAACAGGCCGATGTTCTGCAGGATGCCGAGCCCGACGATGTCGAACCGGTAGCCCTTCTGCTTCGCGGCGTTCTCCATGAAGGGACGATGCTGGAAGAAGTTCAGATCGATGTCGCCCCCGTCGAGGGCGACGTTGGGCGTCGTCCAGTCGCTGAACTCGATCACCTTCACGTCGATGCCCTGCGCCTTGGCCTCCTTGGCGGCCGCGGTGACGGCGTCGCTGTAGGCGCCCGGCACGGTGCCGATCTTCAAGGTCTCGGCCTGGGCCGCCATCGCGCCCATGGACAAGAGAACGACGGCGAAAGTCTTCAGGAAGCGCATCGGTCGTGGACTCCGGTCGCTCGGCCCGGCGAAGCCAGGGCAGCGGGCGGGGGTAAGGGGGCAGAGGGTCGATCGGTGGGCCGGAGCTGGCTCGCCCGGGCCGTGCCGGTCAGGACGGGCGGACGGGGACGACCGAGCCGCGGTAGCGTTTGCGGATGAAATCCGCGACCTCGGCCGAAGTCAGCAGGGTTCCGAGGCGCAACACGCGGGGATCCTTCGCCAGGCCCTCCGTCGTGACGAGGACGTTCGCGTAGGGGTTGCCCTCGGCCCGTTCGAGCGCCAGCGCATCCCGCGCAGGCTCCAGCCCCGCTTCCAGCGCGTAGTTGCCGTTGATGACCGCGAGCGCCACGTCGTCGAGGGAGCGCGGCAGTTGCGGGGGCGCGATCTCGACGAACCGGAAGCTCTTCGGGTTCTCGACGATGTCGTCCACCGTCGCGTTCACGTCCGCCTCCTTCGCCCGCAGCCGGATCAGGCCGTTGGCCTGAAGCAGCGACAGCCCGCGGTGGGTGTTCGAGACGTTGTTCGACAGGGAGACGACCCCGCCGGCCGGCAGGTCCGCGAGCGCCTTGGCCCGGCGGCTGTACAATCCCAGCGGCTCGACATGCACCGCCGCCACGACGGCGAAGCGCATCCCCATGGCGGCCTCCTCCGAGCGGAGGAAGGGGACGTGCTGGAAGAAGTTGGCGTCGGCGTCGCCGTCACGCAGCAGGGCGTTCGGGCGCAGATCGCCCGAGATCTCGATCACCTTCAGCGGCAGGTCGGGGGCGAGCTTGTCGCCGACGAATTCGAGGATCTCCGCATGCGGCAGCGAGGAGGCCACGACCCGCAGGGGCGCCGACGCGGCGCGGGCCGGCCCGACGCAAAGGGCCAGGGCGCCGGACAGGAAGACGCGACGGGTCGATGCAGGCACGGCGCACGCTTTTCGATGGGATTTCGATGATGAAGACTGGTCTTGGTATCTCGAAACGAAGGTCTCGCATCAAGAGCAGCGATTGCCGAATTTCGGCGCGTTCGAAGGGGATCGTCGCCGTGTTTCGCGGCGGGAGGATAGCGATGTTCTCCCGGCCCCTTGCAGCGACGGGGCTCACGCCGAAGCGGCGGCCCCCGTCGCGGCGAAGCGGCTGGCAGGGCGCGCGAGGCCGAGATGATCCCGCAGGGTGGTCCCGGCGTAGTCGCGCCGGAACAGGCCGCGCCGCTGGAGGATCGGCACGACCGCGTCCACGAAGGTCTCCAGGCCGTCCGGAAGCACGTCGGGCATCAGGTTGAAGCCGTCCGCCGCGCCGGCCCGGAACCAGGCCTCGATGTCGTCGGCGATCGCTTCCGGCGTGCCCGCGACGATGCGGTGGCCGACGCCGCCGCCCAGGGCCCGCAGGAGCTGGCGTACCGTCAGCGCGTCTCGGCGCGCGAGCGCGACGGTGCCGAGGAACATCGTGTGGTTGGCATCCGGCGGCAGCGGCAGCGGATCGGGCAGCGGCTTGTCGAGGTCGAGGCGGGCAGGATCGATCCGCAGCGTGCCCGCGAGGCGCGCGAGGCTGTACTCCACCGGCACGAGGTCCCAGAGCGCGTCCTGGCGCCGCCGCGCCTCGGCTTCGGTGGAGCCGATCACGGTGGCGAGGCCCGGCAGGACGACCAGCGCGTCGGCCCCCCGTCCGTAGCGCGCCGCCCGCGCGCGCAGGTCGCGGGCGTAGGCGGCGCCGTCCTCGATCGTCTGGGCCAGGGAGAACACCGCGTCGGCGGTGGCGGCGGCGAGCTCGCGCCCATCCTCCGAACCGCCGGCCTGGAAGGTCACCGGGCGTCCCTGCGGGCTGCGCGGCACCGTGAGCGGCCCGGCGACCGAATAGTGCGTGCCGCGATGATTCACGGCGTGGACCTTGGCGGCGTCGACGAAGCGGCCGCTCGCCTTGTCGCCGACGAACGCGTCGTCCTCCCAGCTGTCCCACAGGGCGTGGACGAGGTCGGTGAACTCCCGCGCCCGGGCATAGCGCGCGCCGTGCGCCGAGGCGCCCGCGAAGCCGAAGTTGCGGCCGGCGGCGGCGTCGGCCGTCGTCACCACGTTCCACCCGGCCCGGCCGCGGCTCACGAGGTCGAGGCTCGCGAAGCGGCGGGCGAGGTTGTAGGGCTCGTTGTAGGTCGTCGAGGCGGTGGCCACGAGGCCGACATGGCGCGTCGCCGCCGCCACGGCCGCGAGCACCACGGTCGGCTCGAGGGCGTTGAACGGCCGGTGGTCGATCCGGTCGTTGATCGCTGGCGTGTCGGCCAGGAAGATCGCGTCGAGCTTGCCGCGCTCCGCGATCCGAGCGACGCGCACGAAGTGGTCGACGTCGACGAAGGCGTCCGGCCGGCTGTCCGGCAGGCGCCAGGCGGACGGGTAGACGCCCGAATGCAGCAGGTTGACGTTGAGGTGCAGCTGGCGGCCGCTCATCGATGGTCTCCGGTTCAGCGCACGCGCGGCAGGATCTGCTCGGCGAAGCGGCGCATCTCCGCCTCGAACGGCTGGAACTGCAGCATGAACAGGTCGATGCCGGCGGCGTGGAAGGCGCGGATGCGCTCGGCCACCGTGTCGTAGCTGCCCACCAGCCCGGCGGCGGTGCCGCCATTGGTTCCGACGTGCCGCGAGGCGGCGGCATCGGTCTTGGCGAACATCACGCTCGCCTGATCGGTCCGGGCGCGGGTGTCGGCCCGCAACGGCGCGTCGCGCTCTGCGAGGGCGAGGAGGCGGGCATGCTCGGCTTGCGCCTCGGCATCGGTGTCCCTGGCGATCACGAAGGCGGAAAGCCCGTAGCGCAAGGGGCCGTTGGCGGCGGGACGCCGGCGCAGGTCGGCGATCAAGGCCGCGACGTCCCGCAGCGGTTGGCCGTTGATGAACCACACGTCGGCGTGGTCGGCCGCCAGCGCCCGGGCCGGCTCGGATTCGCCGCCGAGATAGATGGTCGGCCGCGGCCGGAAGGTGCCGGCCGGGCGGAGCCGATACTCCTCGACTTGGAAGTGCGCACCCGCGAAGGTCACGGTCTCCCCGCGCATCAGCCGGTCCACGAGGCCGATCCATTCGCGGCCGTAGGCGTAGCGGTCGTCATGGGCCGGGAAGGGCAGGCCGGCCCGCTCGAACTCCGCCTTGTTCCACGCATTCACGAGGTTCAGGGCGAAGCGCCCGCCGCTGATATGCTCGATCTGCAGCGCCATCTTGGCGAGCACCACCGGGTGGTACAGTCCCGGCTTGATCGCCGCGATGATCTCGATGCGCCGGGTCAGCGCCGCGAGCGCCGCCGCCCCGGTCCAGGCCTCGAGCTGGTCGCGCCCGGAATCGTAGGGGTTCATCGTGTGCTGGGCGACCAGCACCGCGTCGAAGCCGAGCGCCTCCGCCTCGAGCACCAGGGCGCGGTTGCGCTCCCAGCCGGCATCGTCCGGCTCGTCGGGATCGTGGTGGGAGGCGCGGGAGCCGTGGACGGCGGCCCAGATGCCGAAACGGGGAGCATGGGTCACGGCGTCAGCCCCGGCCGACGGGGGGCTGGAAGATCGGCACGTCGGTGGCGTCGATCCGGCGGGGGATGAGCTTGGCCTCGTAGAACACGTCGGCGATGGCCTGCTGCTCGCCGAGCTGGGCGCGCTCCACCGGCTCGACGGCGTAGGTCCGGCGGCTGTTGGCTGCGGCGACGACCGCGGGCGGCAGGTCGCCCCAGATCGGGGCGAGCAGCGCCACGGCCGCCTCCGGGTTCGCCTTCATCCAGGCACCGGCCTCCACCAGGGAGCTGTAGACGGTCGCCACCACCTCGGGCTGTGCCGCGACGAAGCTGTCGTTCGCCAGATAATAGCGGTGGTAGCTCGTCAGCCCGCCGCCGTCGGCGATGACCCGCACCGGGCGCTTGGCCTCCGCGAAGGCCAGAAACGGGTCCCAGATCGACCAGGCGTCGAGGCTGCCCTGATCGAAGGCGACGGCTCCGTCCGGCGCCTGGAGGTAGGCGGGCTTGATGTCGGCGAACGTCAGGCCGGCGCGCCTGAGCGCGGCGGCCAGCACGTAATGGCTCCCCGAGCCGCGGGAGACGCCCACCGTCTTGCCCTTCAGGTCGGCGATCGTGCGGATCGCGGAGTCGGCCGGCACGATGATCGCCTCGGCCGCGGGCGCGCCCCGCTCGCGGGCGTAGAAGGTGAGCGGCGCCTTGGCCGACTGGGTGAAGATCGGCACGGCGTCGGCGACGTCCGCATGAATATCCACGGCGCCGGCATTCATCGGCTCGATCACGCTGGTGAACAGGTGCCAGGACGGCGTGAAGCCCAGCGGGGCGAGCCGCTCGGCGAGCGTGCCCTTCACCTTCAGCACCGTGAACAGCACCGACGAGCGCTGCATGCTGATCTTCACCTCGCGCGGCGCCGCGCGTACGGCCGGCGCACCGAGCGCCAGGGCAGCGGCTCCGCCGAGCCCGGTGCGGAGGAGCGAACGGCGGGAGGGCGCGATCCGCCACGGGGTCTCGTCGGTCATCGAAGGCTCGCACATCTGCTGGAAGGCGGGAGAGAGGCCGATACGGTGGCGGCCACGCCGTCTCGGGCCCGCCCGCCGCTCGCCGGCTCGCGTATTGAAGTCGAGCAAGGGCGTCGGATCAAGAAACCACGGTTTCGATTTTCCCCGGATGCGTGGAAGCGCCTTCTTCGATCGGCTTGTCGGAGAGTATAGGTCTCCTGTCTGTTCGTGAGCGGCCGTATACGGGCAACACCGAGATCCTGCCGAGCGATCGGTCCGAGCTTGATGATCCAGATCTGGACCGGGAAACCGTCTTCTTTCCTGTCGGCACAGATCGAAACGAAATTGCCTTGCTCTCCACAAAGCCAGGGCAGACGTTCCAAAAACATGTGCTTGCACGATGCTCGGCTTGAGATCGGAGGGCAATTCATCGATTTATCGGTCGCTCTGTCGCGCAGTCGGCCGGAATCGGGAAATCGTGTTCATGTCTCAGACGGATGCAGGCTGGGGTGCGGGGCCGAGCGGGCGCTACGAAGAGCTCGCGGACCGGTTCCGCCCGGTCCTCGCCGAGATCCGCGCCACGGCGATCGAGCGGGACCGCAGCCGTCGCCTGCCTCATGCCGAGATCGGCTGGTTGCGGGAAGCCAACTTCACCACCCTGCGCCTCGCGCCGGCCGAGGGCGGCCACGGCGCGAGCCTGCCCGAGCTGTTCGCCCTGCTGGTCGAGCTGTCGGCCGCGGATTCCAACGTCACCAATGCGCTCCGGGCCCATTTCGGCTTCACCGAGGATGCGCTCTGCTCGTCGTCGCCGGAATGGCGCGCGGCCTGGATCGGGCGGATCGGAGCCGGCGAGACCATCGGCAGCGGCGTCTCGGAAACGGGGCCGGCCAAGGTCGGCGCCTTCGACACGGTGGTGCGCCGGCGTGACGGCGCCCATGTGGTGGATGGCCGGAAATTCTACACGACCGGCTCGCTCTTCGCGGACTACATCCACCTCTCGGCCGAGGACGAAGCGGGCGGCCCGGTCACCGCGGCGGTGCCCGTGCGCGCGCCCGGCGTGACCATCGTCGACGATTGGGACGGATTCGGGCAGGCGCTCACCGCCAGCGGCACCGCGACCTTCGAGGGCGTGGTGCTCGATCCGGGCCTGATCAAGCCCGATCCCGCCCGCTTCCCCTATGCCATGGCGTTCTTCCAGCTCGTGCACCTGGCGACGCTGGCCGGCGTCGGCCGGGCTGCGGCCGACGACGTGGCGCGGCTGGTGGCCGAGCGGACCCGCGTCTACAGCCACGGCAATGCCGGGCGGACGGCCGACGATCCGCAGATCCAGGCGGTCGTGGGCCGCGTTCGGGCCAACGCCTACGCGGCGGGCGCGATCGTGCTCAAGGCCGCCGAGGCGCTGCAGAGGGTTTACGACGCGCACCGTGCCGGATCGCCGGATGCGGAGCGACAGGCGACGCTCGCCGATGTCGAGGTCAACCAGGCGGTCGGCGTGGTCACCGACCTGATCCTGACCGCGACGACCAGCCTGTTCGACGCGCTCGGCGCCTCCGCGGTCAAGGTCGGAACCGGGCTCGATCGCTACTGGCGCAACGCCCGCACCATCGCCTCGCACAATCCGCGGATCTACCGGGACCGCTCCGTCGGCGCCTTCGCGATCTCCGGCGCGGCGCCGCCGCGCCAATATCGCGTCGGATCGGCGTGAGGCGGCGACGGACATAGGACGCCGCGACCGCATGCGCCTGGGCGCGTTCCTGTATCGCGGCGGACACCATGTCGCCGCAGGCGGCATCCGTCGTTGCAGGCCGATGCCGGGATCAACGCCGCCCATGACCGGCAGATCGCCCGCACCGCCGAGGCGGCGAAGTTCGACCTGATCTTCCTCGCCGACGGGGTTAGCGTCCGGGGCGACGACCTCGACGCCCTGAGCCGGACGGCGATCCGCTATGTCGGCCGGTTCGAGCCCTTGACCCTGCTGTCTCACCTCTCGGCGGTCACGGAGCGCATCGGCCTCGTGGCGACCGCGTCCACGACCTACAACGAGCCGTTCCACGTCGCGCGCAAGTTCGCCTTCCTCGACCATCTGAGCGGCGGCCGCGCGGGCTGGAACCTCGTCACCTCCGCCGACCCGCGCGAGGCCTGGAATTTCAGCCGCGCGAGCCACCTCGCCCATGCCGACCGATCCGCCAGGGCGGAGGAGTTCGTCGATGTCGTGCGCGGCCTGTGGGATTCCTACGCGGACGACGCCTTCGTGCGCGATCGCGAATCCGGGCGCTTCTTCGATCCCGAAAAGCTGCACCTCCTCGCGCACGAGGGGGCGCATGTTTCGGTGCGCGGCCCCCTCAACGTGCCGCGTGCGCCGCAGGGGCATCCGGTCGTGGTGCAGGCCGGCTCCTCGGAAGCCGGCAAGGCGCTCGCCGCCCGCACCGCCGAGGTGATCGTCACGGCCCAGCAGGCGCTGGAGGACGCGGTCGCCGGGAGGTGCCATTCCGGACAGCCTAGGCCGCCAGCCTGCGCGCTTGCGCGGCGGTCGGATCGACCGTCAGGGCGATTTGACCCGATGGCGGGGCGGTCTGCACCGTGCTTTCCGCAGCGGGGCTGACGCCGAAGGTCGACAGCGCCGCGACGAGCTGCGACGCCTGCGTCTGGGTTCCGGGATCGATGGCGGCCGGGCCGTTCGAGACCGGCGACGGGTTCGTCCGGAACCGCAAGGCGACGTCCGCGATGTCGCCGCGAGAGCCGTCGGCCCACGTGAACCTCCCGTCGGCCAAGATCGTGTTTCCGTGATCGAGGCGACCATCCGGCGTGGCGTTCAGATCGATAGACACGATGCCCAGATCGCCCAGGGAGTGGAGCGAACCGGGGTCCGATACCGCGGTCCCGGACGCATCGACCCAGACCTTCAGGTTGCTCCAGCCCGCATCATGCGCATCGAGCACGCTGTCATGGTTCGTATCCGCGGCTCGTAGGGCTTCGAAGGTCGGCACGAGATCGGCAGCATCGGTCGGGGTCTGGGCACCGCTCGGAAGGTCGACGAGATAGGCTTCGCCTGGCGTTCCCCATCCTGTCTGAACCCGGCTGCCGTCGTTCCCCATATCGAAGCGCGCGGGCGAATGGTCGGCGTTCACGGTCTGAACGCCGCCGTGGGCGAGGTCGAGGATCAGCGGTTCGCCGAAGCCACCAAAGAAACCTCCGTCGTCCCCGCCGTCCGCACCGATTGACCCGTCCGAGCCGTCCGAGTTGCCGGGGCTGGTGGAACCGTCCGAGCCGTCCGCGCTGCCGGGGTTGATGGAGCCGTCCGACCCATCCGAGCCGTCCGGGCTTCCGGGGCTGGTGGAGCCGTCCGAGCCGCCTGGATCGTCTCCTTGACCAGAACTGCTTGGATCATCCCCGCTATAGTATCCGTTGTCGAAAGGCGCGTTTCCTTCGTAATCGCTCATGAAGTCATCCGGGGACGTGATCTGGTCCCCCGGCGCCGATGAGTATCCGTCGCCCGTTCCGTTGAGAGACGCCTGCGTTTGGGGGCCGAAGAAGATCCCGGTGGTCTGGTGATCGATCGCATCCGAATTCTCGCGGTCATTGCTGACATTAAGTGTATCGGGATTACCGTCTGTATTTCCGACGTAGATGCGTTCGTCGGCGCCCCCGTTGATGGTGTTTCCCCCGCCATGGACGGCAATGCTGTCGCCGGTGTTGAGATTGATCGTATTACCAGAGCCGTCGATGTTCGCGGCCGAGTTGGCGGTGAGGTTGATGCCTTCACCCGATCCGCTGATGACCTCGTTCACAACAGCCGGCGCGGTGTTGACGGTCGAGCCGCTGTCGCCGAGCATCAGGCTTTGTCCATTGTTAATAAGGCCTACAGTGCCGCCACCGTTGACGGTTGCCGTGGTTCCGTCACCGCCGAGGTTGACTACGTCGTTGCCCGTGTCGCCGTTGACGGTTTGGTTTTGGCCAAACACGCCGATCTGATTGTCGGCGTTGCTCTGAAGTTGAATAACGTCCCCTGTCCCAGAAATGTTTATTAATTCACCTGACATAATATTTATATTTGCGCCGTCAAAATTATAATTTCCACCAGCATATATATCGACAGATTGTAGATTTCCACTCTGATCGTAATGGTAGACCGAATTTTCAACACCTGTTGTACTATAGTCGGCGATACTGTTGTTACCGTCTTCGTCTTGGCTTTTATATTTATATGCACCAGCCTCACCAATATCTGGGGCGTCATATTCATCTTTTTGCGCCTTAGGCGATAGAAATTGCTTAATACCGCTGTTTTCATCCCTAAGGATATTTATTGCTTGTGCGGTATTATTGATTTGATCTAATTTTATGCCGCTTGCCAAAAACGCGTCATTTTGATTTGCATCAGCTAAATCACTAGTGCGCGCGGCATTTTCATCACTATCATGATTTCCAAACAACCTGTTTGCCGTGTCTATAGTTATGGTCCTAAATAAATAATCGCCGACTGCATTGTCGTGCCCAATCCTCGTGTCCCCAGAAAAATCTGGGAATTCTACGTGTACTGCTTCATGCACTGCGGTGATCTCAAAGGGCTTGGCTACACCATTTGAATTTATCATTACAACGCCCCCGGCACCATCGGGATGCATATTGTTAATATTAAACGTTGTGACTGCATTCTCCCCGCCGCCGCTCGTTGTTGCATTTTTAGCTGGATCGCCGTTTGAAAAAGCAATTCGATAGCTGGTATTCTGTCCTTGTATCAAATCTGACGTTTGCGCGTCGCCGCAAAGCGTTGCAAATGTTGATTTCACCGACGATAACATATTTGCCGGAACACCAGTATAGTCAATTGTCACATTGCCAATTCTTTGTGTGTTAGCCATTTGTCATCTCCATGCAAGAGTAATGACGTATTGATTTTACTTTAGGCTTGTCTTTTCCCAAGTGCCATTTAATCCGCAATCTTCGAATTGTAATTTGGAATTGTCTATTGAAACATTGTATTTACATTTATCTACTTCATTTGGAGAGGGCCACCCATTTCCGGGAAACCCCATGATTGTGATAGAGGTTGATGTGGCCTGGAAAATACCATTTTCGGAAAATGCTTCGCCGCTTTTTGATGTAATTCCGGTAACTGTGCCCTTTGAGTCAAAGCACAAGCGATCGATAATTTCTCCATCTGATTTTTTCCAGCACCCTAAAGCAAACAAGTAAAATGGTGTATTCCTGTTTTTGGCGTATGAATGTCTCGGAATGGCAGTGAAAAAAATTATAGCTACAAGAAAATATGATCGAGATGTTGCAATCAGAAATTTGACAATCCAGACGGATATTGGGGAGATAGCGGCCGATTTTCTATAAAGTTTTACCGACATGCCCGGCCTCCTCGACATGATTCTCGATGGGATTCAAGAGGAAAGCGATCGCCCAGTGCTGGCTGGTGGCGATGTCGACCTGCGCTGGCATCCCCAGCCGCAGTGCAATGTCCGCCCCCTCCGCGCGGACCTGCGCGCGATGCAAGGAGACGAGGAGACGGTAGCCTTGTCCCCCGCGGTCGCCCGACAGGCCGTGAAGTTGCGCCCGACTGATCGTTGGCAACACCTAGTGGTTTCTGTCTATTATTTGTAGAATCGTCATATAGCACGCTATAGATGCTGATAAGCAACGGAACAGGTAGATCATTTGGGTTGTCGGTCGCAACCACATCGTTAGACCCGCGATGAAATCCGTGCCCGGTTATGACAATCGAGCGGTCGACCCGAGCATCGGTGTCGATCAACTTATGAGCATAATTCACCAGTGCATCTTGGTGGCTCCCGCTAACGATGATTTTGACCGGGCCGCCATCAACAGTTTGTGCCATTTTCTTCTCCTAACAATGAGGTTCAATTTATCCTGCAGAGTCGATTTATTTGATTTCTTTCAACGTCTATTCTTTTTATTTTTCCATCAGGGCTTCTTGTTGCATGAATAATAAAACTACCTCCCACTATATCAGTCACTACTATGTATCTGATGATAGAGGAATCATCCGGCAATTGTTCGATGTGATCATATGTTTCCATAAAAATCCCCTTGACATTCTCGACTGAATACGTCGGGTTGCCTCTTACAGTAGTTATTACAGCACTTTCATCAGAAATATGCACTTTAAATATCTGATGTCCATCCAGCTTGTAAACGAATGTGTCTTTGTCTTTCGTCGGGGAAAAGCTTTTGATTTTGGATACAAATTCCTTTATGTCTGTACATCTATTGAAGATTATTTCCGCATGCGATCTTGAACATGAGGATGATATTGTGAAATAAAACACGGTAAATAACACGTGCATTGTCAACGTACGGAAATAAGCGACCTGTCCTCTGGTTCTATCGTTCATGTCCTGCCTCCGAGACGTGTTTCTCGAGGGGATCGAGGAGGAAGGCGACGATCCGGCGCTTGCCCGTGGCGATGTCGACCTGCGCCGTCATCCCCGGCCGCAGCGCCACCTCCGCCCCTTCCGCGCGGACCTGCGCCCGACACCGAAGCCCGCAAGTGCCGCAAGGCCTCGCGCTGGCGCTCCTTGCGCAGGCTCTGGTCGGCCACCGCCACCTTCTGGAGCGCCTTCACCCGCTGGTCGGCCGCCTCCTTCAGGAACTGCGCGTGCACCTGCGCCCGCTTCTGCTCCAGTCCCGCGATCTCCGCACGGAGCTGATGTGCCTGCTCGGGCAGGGATCGTTTCTCGGTCAACTTGTCGATCAGGTCGTACTGCGCCTGCAGCAGATTGAGCTTCGAGGCGTTGCCGCGATCGTACAGGCCCTTCTGCGTCGCGTAGCGGTCCTCGGCCAGCGGGGTCAGCTCGGTGTTCCTGGCCGTCTCGAACGCCTTCGCGGCGAGGGCCGCATTCTTGTCGGCGATCTCGCTGCCGAGCTCGGCCAGGGCCGCGCGGTGCTCGCTCATCTGCAGCCGCACCTGCTCCTGCGTCGCCGCGAGCAGGGCCGGCTCCACCTCCGCCAAGGGCGCGATCACCGGCTCGGGCGTCTCGCTCAGGAGCAGGCGCGCGGCCTCCGCGTCGAGGAGCGCCTGCATCCGCTCCATGCGGGTGGCTTCCAGGTCCGCCGAGGCCTCCGTCGGGTCGAGGTCGACCAGCACCTCGCCCTCCACGACATGCTGTCCCTCGAGCACGTGGATGCCGCGCACCACGCTCGTCTCCAGCGGCTGCACCAGCTTGACCTCGCCGACCGGCACGACGCGCCCCTGCGCGGTGGCGACGATCTCGATCTCGCTGAAGCAGGCCCAGCCGACGGCGCCGGCGACCAGCGCCATCAGGACCCAGCCGGTCGCCCGCAAGGTCGGCGAGGCCGGCGTCTCCAGCAGCTCGAGGTGGGCCGGAAGGAAGGCCCGCGCCGTCGCCCTGCCGGCCTCGGGGATCGGGAAGGGGTGAACCTGGCCCATCGTCAACCTCCCGCCACGGCGACGAGGCCGGCGTAGAGCCCACCGGGCCGGGTCGCGAGATCCTGGTGCGTGCCCTCCTCGGCGAGCCGGCCGCGGTCCATCACCAGGATGCGGTCCGCCCCGCGCACCGTCGAAAGCCGATGGGCGATGATCAGCACCGTCCGCCCCCGGCAGATCGCGCGCATGTTGGCCTGGATCGCCCGCTCGCTCTCGTAGTCGAGGGCGCTCGTCGCCTCGTCGAAGATCAGGATGCGCGGATCGGTGGCCAGCGCCCGGGCGATGGCGATCCGCTGGCGCTGGCCGCCCGAGAGGTTGGCGCCGCGCTCCTCCAGGACGGTGTCGTAGGCCTGGGGCAGCTCCAGGATGAAGTCGTGCGCTCCGGCGAGCTGCGCCACCGCGATCACCCGCTCCATCGGCAGCGACGGATCGGCGAGCGCGATGTTCTCGCGCACCGTGCGGGCGAACAGCACGTTCTCCTGCAGCACCACGCCGACCTGCCGCCGCAGCCAGGCCAGGTCCATCAGGGCGAGGTCGACGCCGTCGATCAGCACCTTGCCGCGCTCGGGCACGTGCAGGCGCTGGATCAGGCGCGTCAGGGTCGACTTGCCCGAGCCGGAGCGCCCGACGACGCCGACCACCTCGCCGGCCCGGATCGCGATGTCGACGGCGCGCAGGACCTCGGGGCCGTCGGGGCGGTAGCGGAAGCTCGCGCCCTCCAGCCGGATCGCGCCGCGCAGCGGCGGCAGGTCCTGGCGGGTGCCGGTGCCGGCGAGTTCCGTCGGCGTGTTCAGGATGTCGCCCAGGCGCTCGACGGAGAGGCGGAACTGCTGGAAGTCCTGCCAGAGCTGGGCCAGCCGCAGGACGGGCTGGTTGACCTGCCCGGCCAGCATGTTGAACGCGACCAGCGCCCCGATCGTGAGGGCACCGTCCATCACGTCGTGCGCACCGAACCACAGCACGATCGCCGTCGTCAGCTTGGCCACGAGCTGGATGGCCTGGCTGCCGGCGGCGGCGAGCGACCCCACCCGGAACGAGGCGGCGATGTAGGCGGCCAGCCCCTCCTCGTAGCGCCGGCGCGCCTGCGGCTCGATCGCCATGGCCTTCACGGTCTCGATGCCCGCCAGGCTCTCGACGAGGAACGATTGCTGCGCGGCGCCCTGCCGGAACTTCTCGTCGACCCGTCGCCGCAGCATCGGCGTGAGAATCAGGCTCAGGGCGACGTAGAGCGGCAGCCCCAGCACGACGATCAGGGTCAGCCTCGGGCTGTAGCTGGTCATCACCGCCAGGAAGACGAACGAGAACACGAGGTCGACGGTCAGCGTCATCGCCGACGAGGTCAGGAACTGGCGCACGTTCTCCAGCTCGCGCATCCGGGCGACGGTCTGCCCGGTGGCGCGCGCGCCGAAGTACGCGATCGGCAGGTCGAGCAGGTGCCGGAACACCTGCGCGCCCAGCACGGCGTCGAGCCGGCTGGTGGTATGCGCGAAGACATGGGTCCTCAGGTAGCCGAGCACCGCCTCGAAGCCGGTGACGGCCACGAGCCCGAGCACCAGCACGTCGAGGGTGGTCAGCCCCTTGTGCACGAGCACCTTGTCGACCACGACCTGGAAGAACAGGGGGGCGGCGAGCCCGAGGAGCTGGATGACGAAGGAGACCGCCAGGATCTCGCCGAACAGGGCCTTGAACCGGGCGGCGGCCGGCAGGAACCAGGCGAGGCTGAAGCGAGTCTCGTGCGGGCCGGGCGCCCCGTCACGGCTGGTCAACAGGACGAGCTCGCCCGACCATTCCTGCGCCAGATCCGCATCGGTCCAGACGGCGGGCGCCTCGCCGGGCCGCTGCACCAAGGTGCGATCGTCCTGCCGGCGGGCCAGCACGAAGAACCGGCCGTCGCGGGATCGGCCGATGGCCGGCAGCGGAAGCGCGGCGAGGCGGGCCGGTCGCGATCGAACCGCTCGGGCACGGAAGTGGCTGCGCCGCGCGGCCAGAACCAGTTCCGATAGCGTCAGAGGCTGTCCCGGGCGTCCGGTCTCGTGCGCGATCCGGGACAGGTCCAGCGGCCGCCGATGAACCGCGGCGACGATGGCGAGGGAGAGGCCGCCCGTGTCGATCAGCGCGTTTTGCTGCTGTCCGGTCCGATGATCGTCGGATGAATGCGCGGCCTGATCGAGCAAAACCGATGCTCCCCCTCGGCTAGGAACGTTAGCCGGATGCCTAGGATCGATATGGCATCTGTAGGCCCGTTTTCTCAAAAGCCATGGTCATGAGTCAAGGCCGCGAGAGACTTTGTTAACGATCAGAAATAACGCCTAAATGAATGCAAGATCCTATTTCGAGGGATTCGGATACAGGCTTCCCGCTGGCATTCGGCGCATTCCGCGACGCGCACATGGCATGCGCGCTTCTCATGTCGGCCGACGCCCATCATTCAAAAGGCATTATTCAAGTGCGGATATAAGAAAACATGCTTGACGTGAGCGGGATTTGATCCTAGCCCTTCCCGGCGGCGTGAGCTTCGATTGCTTGGATAAGGGCAGGATCCTTATGCAAATCACTGGCGCAATTGGTCGGCTGGACACTATCAACGCGGATCCCGGTAGTAGATCCTTCGTCGATACGGATACGGTCTCCGCGGTCCTCTCGATCCTCGCGGCCGCGCATCGACGCCCGATCGGCATCGCTCGCATCGGCCGCGACGACGGACGCCTCGGCCAGCCTCCTAACCTCCAGGAACGCGTCCCGGCCGCACCCTGACCAGCGACCCGGCGAGGCCCCCGACGGCCAGGAGCGCGGACGCGCTCGCGCGGGCCTGGTCCGGCGATCTCCTCCCCCTCGGCGCACGCGAGGGCACGGCGGGGGCGCCTCGATCTTACTTGGTTCCCGACCGCAACTGCTTGGTTCGAGGCGCGGTCGACGAGGTCCGATCACGCTCGACGTGCTGGTCCTCGGCTTGGCCGCGTTCGCCGTCGTCGAACTCAGGTTGTCTTCCTTCGCACGAATAGGGGGCAGCGCACACAGGCATGGAGGCGTGAATCGATGGAACGATGGGAAGCGTCACTCATCGGCTGCTGGCTTGATCCGGGTTCCAAGAAACGGATGGACGTTGGGCCATAATAATAAGACGCATCGATCCAGCAGAACTCTATACTCTGATGGCGCGAGCGGTGCGCTGAAGCGGCTTAGCGTAGAGCGATGCCGTCGGGCTCCGGTACCGCCGCCCCAGCTCACGTTTCATGCGGCAGGCGACGAGCCTTGCCATTTCCTCACAACCGGGTGCGCGACATATGGCGGAGAGCAAGCATGAGCAGTAAGCATTCGTCACGCCTGAACGCGAGAAGACGGCGCGGCGCGATATATCTATGTCTTTACTTGATTTCTGCCAGTGCAACACCGGGCCGCGCAGAGGTGAGGGCAGATGACGCAACCCGGCACGAATCGATCACTCCGGAAACATTCGAAAAGGAATACGTCGAATTAAAAGAGACAAAGCATTTGAGAGCGACGCACAATTCCGAGACTGTCGATATCGTCATCGACACATATGTCAAAGAAATCTACAATAATCACAGCTATAAGATTCATATATTCAGCACCGAAGCCGAAGGTCGCAGATACATTATACCATTCGATCAGCCGGATCATTCATCAGAAGATTTCATCGGCTCTGCATTGTATGACAAATGTCAGGGAAGCGAGGTCAGATTCAAAAAGTCTGATGGTCAAATTCGCATTCTTGAGATCAAGCCCATATGGTCTGATCGGCATCAAGCAAGATATGTACTAAGTCAACTTTCATTTGAGGACGGCAGTATCGCGGGCATCACAAAGATGTACTTCTCCGTCGTGGGGGAGGGGCAATTTACACACCAATGCAAAGATGAGGAATAGGCAGGAGAATTAGGCAATGTCATATATCGCAGCCATGCAGGGGCCGGTACCTCACGGGTTTATCTTTATGGGAACGGCAATGTCGACATTCTCAGTGGAGGAACGAGGGCCGCAAGCGCCTACGATCCGAACGACACCTGCGCGCCTTACGAGCCCGGCGATCCGGAGCCCGGAACGCCTTTCGATCCCGGTGTGCCTGCATTCCGGGTCTCCCGAAGCCGGGCTCCGGTTGAGCGCCGAGGATGGCAGCTACCGGATCGCGGTGGGCCCGGACGGGAGGGCGTGAACGTCGCAGCGCACACCATGCCATTGCATCCCGGAACGGCGGCCCAGACGGATACCGGAACAGGTCAACGGCCTGCGACCGCGGTCCTGTTCGATCCGATCGCGAAGCATCTCGCGGAGGCGGGCATGAGGGACAAACCTCGCTGCGACGTGAATGCTGATCGTTGATGTTTTAGACAGGCGCGAGAAGATGAGAATCATCAGGAAGTGCAATAAAAAATTTATTCTGAGTTCTATATCGATAGTAATTCTATTTACTGCTATATATAATTTTTACGCGCTGATCGGGTTGTTCGTTGGAACAGTTAGATCTACCGAAGACAAAACCAGAGATGCAATGTTCGATAAGGCAATCGAGCAAATTTCTGATGATAAGAGCAAAAAAATCGAACTTTACGATGTCGATCTATCGCACTATTTCGCAAATGTAAGATCCGGCCTAACCGATAAGGAGTACGAAAACTATATCGATAAGCGGCTCGGATTAAAAAGAGGTCCGACGATATCGGAATATCTCGGATATTCACCGGTCTACCAGCTCTCTGGTGGTATTTCTGGTCTTACTCTCAAATCCTATAGTCATAATTTTTCGCTAGACGAACTATTGATATTTGGCTTTTCATTTTCTGATCCGCAATATTCTCATTTAATAAGAACTGGGACACATCTTGTGTATACAGGCGCATTCTAGGAGAACAACCATGGCGACGATCGAGTTGTTTTTCAAGCCGGCGACGAGCTCTGGCGTATCTTCTACTGACGGCGTCGGTGTCGCAAGCCACGGGTTCCTCATTTATAGGGATGATGATGGGCAAGTTACTGGATATGCACGAGGAGGCCCAGAAGCAGCGAGGACATCAAGTTTGACTGGCTTGGGTGTGTTCGGCAACATTGTTACCGATCATGGTCAATATATCGATGGCACTAGAGATTTTGATATATCAGTCCTTCATAACCCTGGATTCATTGTGCATAGTGGAACAAATGATGAAATAGAGGCAATAAAGCAAAAAGATTACAATACTTTGGATCAAATTCAAGATCTTGGATTAAAATACAGTCCGTTTTACAGCAATAGCAATTCCGTCGTTGGGACAATATTGAAATCTGACGGTTTCGATGTTCCCCAAGCGGCCTTGAAAAGTATTTATTCGGCTCCTGCCATCGACCAAGATCTGCTAGATCAGAATTTCATTAACAATGATCGGCAAACACAAGACGCTTTGCGAAATCTATCTGATTCACCGAAAACTTACGATGCTTTATCATTTGAGGAAGGTAAGGCAGGCGGTATTACAGCGGTAAGGGGCGATCAAGTCCCTGTAAATCAATCCGACCAAAAGATAGCAGTTGTGGATGATTCTACGGTAAGTATAAATGGGGATAGAAATAGCATAACTCTTGGAATCAATGCCGGCGGCGGGATTTCCGGCACCGGAAATACCATCAACCTGCAGGCCGACAGCAACGAGACCATCGGCATCACGGGCCAAGGGCTGACCGTGACCGGAGACGCCGGCAACGACGTGGTCAACCTCAATGCCGACACCGCGGCCACGGTTTCGGGCGGCGGCTACGTCGGCCTCTGCGGCGACCGCGCGAGCGTCACCCTCACCGACCCGGGCTCATCGGTGCAGATGGTGGGCAATGCCGAGAACGAGTCCGTCAGCGCCAACAATTCCACCATCACATTGAGCGACGGCTCGCTGGTGAACATCAACGGCACCAGCAATACCATCAACCTGCAGGCCGACAGCAACGAGACCATCGGCATCACGGGCCAGGGGCTGACCGTGACCGGAGACGCTGGTAACGACGTGGTCAACCTCAATGCCGACACCGCGGCCACGGTTTCGGGCGGCGGCTATGTCGGCCTCTGCGGCAACGGCGCGACCCTCAAGACCGACGCCGATCAGGCCTTCACCATCAACACTGCCCCGAACGTCACGAACGACACCATCTACGCCGACAACTCGACCATCAACCTCGCCCCGGGCTGGTCTGGCAGCATCTACGGCCTGGGCCTGACCATCAACATGAGCCCCGACAGCGGCTCGGACGTCACGGTCTACGGCTTCGACGATCAGGTCACCGGTAGCCGGGGCGACACCCTGCAGGCCGACGCCTACGATCCGAACGACACCAGCGACCCCTACGCGCCTTACGAGCCCGGCGATCCGGAGCCCGGAACGCCTTTCGATCCCGGTGATTTCGACCCGTTTGATCCCCTGGATCCCTACGATGACGAACGCGTCGCGACGACGTCGACCAAATCCCCGCCTGCCGCTCCGAGCGCGACCGCGGCGCACGACATCCCCAGCATGCAGGCAGGCGCTTCCGCCACCCTCGCGAGCGATGCACCCTCCGCGATCGACTCCTCGAGCCACATTGCGACGCAGGTGTCGCAACTCGTTTCAGCGATGGCGGCCTTCGGTGGGAGCTCGGCCGGCATTACCAACCTGACGACCGCCACGTCGACGGCGAACACGACGCTGACCGCCGATCCGAGCCAGGCCACGCACGCGTTCCGCCACGCAGCCTGACATCTCCCCGGTCCGGGGGGGGCGCCCCCGGACCTCACGGGCGTGAGGACGGGCCCGACGGCGAGCGCGGCATCGTCCAGCAGACGGCCCCGTTCCGGTCCGCCTGCGCGCCAGGATGGTCGATCATGGCCCCGTCCCTGCGCGTATGGTCCCCGTCGGAAGTTCGGTCGCGCATCGTGGATCGATGCCTTCGTGTGGAGGATGTCCACACGGAGGCTCTCGCTGGGCCGAGGTCCCAAGCCTCCCCCACTCGGTCGCGGACTCATAAAGCTCGCAGCCTGACCCGGACGGCAGCGCGTTTGACGCTGGCGAGGGAGTTGTCGGGATCCGTGTCGTAGCGCGTGGCGACGGCGCGGGCGTGCTTGATCTTGCCGAAGAAGCGCTCGACCCGGTTGCGGTGCTCGTACGGGAACGGGCTGAAGGCCAGGACCCGCTTGCGGTTGGCATCGGCACCGACCGTCACGAGGACCGGTCGGGCACCGATATGGAGCATGACCCGCGTCCCCTTCACGCGCGCAGCGAGATCCCGCGGTGGACGCTGCCGCAGGTGATCGGTCCCGGTCTTCGGATCCTTCCAGGGACGGGCCATGCGAAGCGCCCTGTGTGAGACCGCTGTGCGAGAGTCAGCAGTCCCTAAGTCCTTGTCAAACCATAACGTCTTGCGCAGAAAGGCGAAAGGCTGGTGCCGGTGGAGAGGATCGAACTCCCGACCTTCGGTTTACAAAACTGACGTAAGTCAATCTCGAAGCCTAACATTCGCTCACAGTATGTGCCCTAAGCAAGCCATTCAGATCGCTTGCCTTTTGGGGATTGTGATCTAGTGTTAATCACAGAACCAAACAGAGCCAAACGCGACTCCTGTGTTACCCTCTCGATACCCGGGCGGGATGAGTGGTTTCAGATTAAGGCCATGCCGAAGGCGCTGACCGTAAGGGCCATTGAGGCCATGAAGGCTGGACCGGTCCGGTCTGAAATCCCTGATGGTCTGATCCCAGGTCTCTATCTCGTCTGCCAGCCTAGCGGCGTGAAATCATGGGCAGTGCGATATCGAGCGGGAAGTAGAACCCGGAAGCACACGCTCGGCCGCTATCCAGGCATCGACCTAGCTGGCGCACGCGAACTCGCCCGGCGCACACTCCTATCGGTAGCATCCGGGCGCGACCCGGCGGGAGAGAGAGCCGAGGAACGCCGTAGCGCCGCTGGCATAGCTGGCTCATCTCGCGACCGGTTCGATGCCGCTGCGGCGTTGTTCATCGAGCGGTACGCCAAGGCCAACACGAAGGAGCAGACTTGGCGGGAGAGCGAGCGGCTGCTTGCGACCCACGTCCTGCCACTCTGGCGCGCGCGCAGCATTCAGGAGATCACTAGGCGCGATGTCGTCGAGCTGATGGATGCTATTGTCGATCGCGGCGCCCCCGTCTCTGCTAACCGAACCCTCGCGGTGATCCGGCGCATGTTCGCCTGGCTGGTCGAACGCAGTGTCCTCGTTACCAATCCATGCACCGACGTGAAGGCACCAACGGCCGAGAAGAGCCGGGATCGCGTACTGACTGATGATGAGTTGGCCGCCGTCTTGCGCGCTTGTGAAGGCCTCAATGAGCCGTTCGGGGCACTCATCAAATTGCTGGCACTGACGGCCCAGAGGCGTGATGAAGTCGGGCAGATGTCCTGGCGCGAAGTGGACCTCAATGCGCGGATGTGGACCATTCCGAAGGAGCGCGCGAAGAACGGGATCGCTCACGACGTGCCTCTCTCCGAGGCCTCCGTCACGGTGCTGGCGGGTATCCGTCGCATCACCGGAAGCCGCGGACTCGTGTTCACGACGACGGGCGAGACGTCGGTCTCTGGCTTCAGCAAGATCAAAAAGCGTCTCGACGCGGCCGTGCCAAACTCCTCTCCATGGGTGCTGCATGACCTTCGCCGCACGGCAGCTTCTGGGATGGCGCGGCTCGGGATCACTCTCCCTGTAGTGGAGAAGGTTCTGAACCACACATCCGGGTCGTTTGGTGGGGTCGCTGGAATTTATCAGCGGCATCACTTCGCGGACGAAAAGCGGGCTGCGCTAGGGGCGTGGGCAGCGCATATTGAGACAATCATAGGTGGAAGTGCGCACCATGGATGAGGCATGGAAAAAGGCGCGCCGTAACGAGCTATGGGACGCCTATGTTCTGAAGGTCCCAGATGTCGATCCGCCGGCTGGGGCTCCGGATCGGACCATGCAAGCTGTCGCGATGCTACGCACGCTCCGCCTCCTTCACGAGGAGGCTGTGAATGCTAATGATAAAGATCAGGCAACGCATACGGCTGCACGAGGCCGCATGGTTTTGCAGCTACTTACTTTGGAATTCGGGGAATGGCTCCTCGATGCCTTTGAACTAAGCCGCCGCCTGACGCACGCAAGTGATTGGGAAGAATGCGAGCGCGTTGCGCTTAGTTTCCTCCTGCAAATCCACGAAGAATTGGGGCCGCACCCTCACCGGCCGTCTATAGACCCGGTTTCTATTTTGGTGCCACGATGGCTACTGCGCAAATTGGCAGGCGCACTAGAAGCTCTCAATGACGGTGAGGTGCAAGGTATGCTCCGCCCATCTGTTGTTGGACGCCACGGCGACGCATGGTCATGGGATAAGATGCGGGCCGGCGCTTTGGACCACGTAGCGTTCCTGCATGGACAGGGACAGACGAAGAAAATGGCCCAGCAACGTGTAGCCGCTCGCATGAACATTCCCGCGGCTACTCTTCGAGATTGGGAGAGGGATGCTACCTTAAAGAGGGGATATGAGGCTGCATATGAGGCGGGTAAGCTAAAAATTGTTTTCGAAGACGACCCAAGGTACGCCGAAGGTGACGGAAATTCGGTCGACAGCGCTGCTCTTGCTAGACTAATCCAATTTAAATCTGAGCCGTCACTTGCCGATTTTGGACAGTCATACCGTGTAAGGTTTGGTGCCCGGCACAACCCTGGCTGAGTGTGGGCAACTAACACCTATCTGCCCTCGCATTTGTGTAGCAAACAGCTAGTCCTTCGACCACACAATCGCGTGGGCAGCTAGACTTCGATCATCAACATAGACGCGACCTGTTGTTCGAAGCAAATTGCTTTCGAGCGCAAGAGTTTGCGCGCGTTTGGAGGTGTGAAGATGAGCGACCGACAGAAGCTCTACTGCACCGCAACCCAGGTCCGGCGCCGTTATGGCGGCATCTCGGAGATGGGACTGTGGCGCTGGATCAATGATGGGAAGGTCGACTTCCCGAAGCCCGATCTCATCGTGAACGGACGGCGGCTGTGGAGCGAAGAAACTCTTGATGGCTTCGACGCTCGCCTCTCTTGGAAGGAGGCCGCGTAGCACATGCTAAAAACAGTTGAGGGACGCGAGGCTGCCAGGCCTGCACGTCCCTCGAAAGCTGTCGTCTGCCAGATCGACGCTTTCGAAAATAGCACTAACCATCCGATCGTCCAACGGCTTTCTCGTCGCTTTGGCGTCTCTCCAGAGGTTGCGGCGCTCGTCGCAGAGCTGAGCGGGCTCGGCCCGCGGGAGGCGAGCCGATGAGCAACGCATCCGACCACATCGCCCACGGCACACCGGGTGCGCTGCGCCATTTCGTCGCCGAATGCCTGCACATGGCGGCGTTCTATGCCTCGATGGGCGTGGACTATGGCGCCGTCGGCGACGACGTGGGGTTGGAGCTTTCCACCCGGAAGGCGACGGCTGCCATGCGGCAGGCCATCAGCGTGATGACGATGCTGAAGGAGGCCAACGGAACGTTGCGCCAGAAGGGGCAGCCGCATGAGGCATGAGCCCTTCGCCGATGATCTTGGCGAGGCGCTGCGCGCGCTTGGCCCGGAGCGCGCGTGGCCCCCACTGCGTAGGCCTGCTGAGGACGATCCACCGGCCCGACCCGCGATCAGGGCTACTCGGTTCGAATGGATCGAGCCCGCCTCAATCCCGGTGCGGGAATGGCTTCTCGGCCGGCACCTCATCCGCAAGTTCATCTCGGCGACCGTGAGTCCCGGTGGCATCGGCAAGTCATCGCTGGTGATCGCCGAGGCGCTGAGCATGGTCACAGGTCGCGACCTAATCGGAAGCCAGCCGCACGGTCGGTTCAAGGTCTGGTACATCAACCTCGAAGACCCGATGGACGAGCTGCAGCGCCGCGTGATGGCGACGGCGCTGCATTATGAGTTGGACGACAGCGACCTTGCCGGTCGTCTGTTCGTCAACTCGGGTCGCGACACCCGCGTCGTCGTCGCCGAGCAAAACCGAGCAGGTCTGATGATCGCGCACCCGATCATCGAGCAGATCCGGGCGACGATCCTCGCCAACGTGATCGACGTTCTGATCATCGATCCGTTCGTGTCGAGCCATGGGTGCAACGAAAACGACAACGGCGCCATTAACGCCGTCGCGACCGTCTGGGCCGAGATCGCCGACCACTGCGGTTGCGCCGTCGAGCTTGTCCATCACGCCCGAAAGACTGGCGGCAATGAAGTGACGGTCGAGGACAGCCGCGGCGCCAGCGCGCTTCTCTCGAAGGCCAGGGCGGCCCGCGTGCTCAATCCCATGTCACGGGAAGAAGGTGAGCGGTTGGGCGTAGAGCAGCCGCGCCTTCACTTCCGGGTGGACGGCGGCAAGGCCAACCTCGCGCCCCCGGCGTCCGACGGGTCGAAGTGGTTCAAGCTGGCATCCGTGCCGCTCGGCAACGGACCGCTCGGCTTGCTCGACTACGGCGACAGCGTGGGCGTCGTCACGGCTTGGGAGAAGCCCGACCCCTTCGAGAGCGTGACGCTGGCAGACCTTCAGGCGGCGCAGGCGGCGGTACGAGCCGGCGGCCCGTGGCGCGAGAACGTCCAAGCCCGCGATTGGGTCGGCAGGCCGATCGCTCACGCCTTGCGGCTGAACCCTGACGACAAGCGGGACCGGGAGAAGGTGAAGGGGTTGCTGCGTGCCTGGATCGGCAATGGCATGTTCGTCGTTGTCACTGGTATAGACGAGAAGCGCAAGCCTCGGCCCTTCGTGGAGGTCGGCAAGGCCGCCAGCCACGAAGGCGATTGATGGCTGAAACCGAAAGTCTAGGTTATCCGTCGCTGTCAGCGGCAGCCATGAATTACAGGTTTTTGCTTAATCCTGCAGGACTTACTGCTGTTCTACGTGGGTGATGAAATTTGCATATTCACGCCACCCTGGGCCATATGACGGATGTCGTATTGCATAGCACATAGATACATCGCCATTATTCAAGTTATATCCTTGTATACTATCTTCGATTTGTATCTGGGTATCCGGCATTTTGCTCCACATAGTCAAGCCTAGAACAATAACTTTCTTAGGCTGTATTATATTTATTAGATCATCCCATTCGTTGTAGGCCTGCGTCCACGCGGCTGCCGAAGGTCTCATTGACGGGCCGACGCCGACCGAAAGCGGTACATAGTTGGTGAACGCGACCGTATCCCACGCTTCTTGAGCTTGAGCTTCGGTGGGATGTTCAACTCCGCATAATGAGCGGGTGAGACACCTCATAAATCGTCCATAGCCCGGCGGTTCTTCAATGGCTGCTTCAACTATGTTCACCGGGTGGTTTGGCTCGGGGTGGATCAGTTGCCCCTCATTGTGCCAAGCGTAGCAACTTTCTCCTAGAAGTAGGAGGCGGTTGTTGTAGTTCCGGCCGCGCCATGGTTGCCACATGCAAAGCTCCTGTTAAGCGCGCAGCGTACACCGGCTTGAAGGCTTAAAGCGAGGCTCGTTCGCTCAGGCATACTTCGACTCCACCTCCACCTTGCCAATCTGCTCCACCACCACCCCCACCCCCTATAAGGGGTGGTGGTGGAGCGCGGTTTGCCCCCACTTGCTCCACCTGTCTCCGCTCCACTTTGGAAGGTGGAGCAGAATGCCAGCGGCTACTTGTTCGTGCGGCCCTGGCGGTTTGGATCAATCCCGCCGTCGAGCTTGGTCTCGTTGACCGTGTCTCCCTCGACGGTTGGGTCCGCTTCGATGTCCTCGATGTTGTGACCCGTCAAACCCTTGGACTATCCGATCCCCGGATTGAGTTTCAGATCGGCATAGGTCGGCACGTCGGTCTTGAGATGCTTGTTCGACATGTTTCCTCCGGTGCATTGGCGCAGCAGCGTTGCGCTCCGACCTTGAGGCAGAAAGGACGTGCGCGGTACGCGACTTTCGGGACGGGGCGGCGCACGTCTGCGTCGCAATCGAATGGTTTCACAAGATCTGCGGAGATGCGACAAGATGTCGCTGAAAGCTACGATAGATTATAACAAATCGTAACGGTGGATAACACCGAACGATGGCCGATAAGCTGTCTAAAATTAAGATGAAAGTCCGCACTTGCACTTGGGAATTAAGATTAGCATTGTCACGGCCACGCAATCGCAATGCCGTGGTGCCCCGATGCCTACCGCAATCCCTCGTCCCAGTACGCTTCGTCTCAAGGTCGAGACCGAACTCGCGGATGCCGTCGATACCGCCGCTCGCCAGCGCGGCCAGACCATGTCGGAGTTCGTCCGCCAGTCCGTCCGGGCGCAGCTCACCGCGCACGGTGTGCGCCTCAGCCCGACCAGTACCGACGACGGTCCCGGCCCTGCTCCGTCTGCCCCCGCGATGCGGCAGGCCGCCTGATGAGTGCCGGCATGACCCTTCCCCGTGTGAACGTGCGCGAGACGCGGACCATTCACCCTGTCGTCACCATCAGATCGCAGCCCCGCGATCCGGTCGTTCGGGACGCGGCTCATCTTGTGCCGCGTACGTCAGTGGATATCGCGGCTGATCGCGATGCTGCCGTTGCCGAGCGCACTGCGCTGGAGGGCAGCCGCTCCGATCTGCTGCTTACTGGCACCGCCGACGAGGTGGCCGCTCTCGACCGGCGTATCGCCGTGTCCAAGATCCGGATCGATGCAGCCGAGATGCAGCACTCGGCGGCGGTCATCGCTGAGGCCAAGGCTCGCTCCGACCACGAGGCCGAGCAGTCCCGTCGCAAGGTGCTGCGCAAGGCCGGGATGAAGGCCAGCGCCGAGGCGGCCAAACTCGCCGATCGGTACATCGTCCTGGCGAGGGAGATGGCCGGCGTGCTCGGCCAGCTCCGCGCGCAGGAGGGCCGGATCGCTGAGGTTAACGCAGCCCTACCGGACGGCGCAGAGCCGGTCCCGCCGGGCGAGCCGTTCAACGGCACCGAGACCATCCCGATGCGCTCCGAGACCACCCATGACCTCGTCTGGGTCGACACCCGGACCGGTCAGCCCGCTGGTATCCTGGCCGGCAACGATCTCCGGCATCGGGTCGCCAAGACGATTGAGCGCCGGGTCGCCGTGCCCAGCATACCTGGCGAGCCGCATGTTCCGCTCTCGCATCGCGTGACGCTGCCCGGTCTCGGTCGGGATGCCCCGCCGATCTGGCGCAGCCTTCCTCAGCCCCTCAGATCCGACACGGGATACCGCGCATGACCATTACCCGAGAGAACACCGAGGCCAATCAGGCTCACTGGCGTCGCGTGCTGGGCAAGGACCGCGCTCCGGCAGCGGCAGAACGCACGCCCACGCAGGCCGAGCGCTACGCGGCGTGGTCCGCCTCCGTCCGATCAGCCGAGCGCAAGGCAGCCGCGAGTGAGGAGCGCACGGTCGTTGCTGCTCGCGCCACGGCTTTCACCGCCTATCAGGTGGGCGATCAGCGCCATGCTGCCGACGGGACGCTCTGGCGCCGCGTGGCCTGACACGAGATTGCGCGGCCGACCCGCGAGGGCCTCCAGTCGCGCCATTGAGGGCGATCCGGTCAGCCCGACAACGAGAAGCCAGCCTGTCCTTCGCCTGATCCAAAGCCATGGGGGCCAGGATCCAAAGGTCGGCAAGACCGCCCGCTCTCCAAGCCAGCGGGACCATCGGAGATCGCGGCGGAGGGGGCACCCCGCTGCGGTCTCCTCCCTCAGAGCTTCAGGAGAGCCTTATGGCCACCGGTACCATTCGCGTTGAGATCCATCCGCCTGGCATTACGCCCCAGCATCGAGGCTCCGCGCCGATCGCCAGCGCCACGCTGCCCATCTCCGGCACTACACCGACCGACCCGAACGCATTGCCCACGGTGCAGTCCTTGGTGCCAGGCGGCCTAAGCGGCCCCTGCGTAGCGTTCGTCACGCCATCGTTTTCCGAGCCCGCGTTGTGGTGCTCGGTGGGCAAGGCGCCGGACCCGTCCAAGGAACCGCGCCACCTGCTCACCTTCTCTAACATCGGCCTGATCCAGCCCTTCACCATCGAGATCGGCGCCACCGACCGCATCGTCTTCGCAGCAGTTGCGTGAGGTGCTTCGTCCATCACCCTGTGAAAGCAACGCCGAGCATGTGCGCCGTGCGGCGAACAACACGGCATCGCCTGTTCAACCCATTGCTCGGTATGGTCAGCCTGAACTGATCTGGAAGGCCATTCGTATGACCGACCTCAATGAGCGCTCCAATCTCAGAGCTGTCTCGCACCAAGCAGTCGATCACATATGAGCAATCATCCAACTGCATCTCGCCAATACGGAACAGCGTCTTCCTGACGCTTGATCGCTGTTCGCCAGACATCCCGACGCCCTCTCGTCTCACATCAAATCACATTGGATCTTGCGCCTTAACGACGGAACAACACAGCCAATGCAGCGCTCGGGATGCTTTCTAGTGTGTGCACGACAGCATGCGCGTTCTCTGGGTCCTTCCCCAGGGCGCGGAGGGTCGGGGGTCAGCGCGAGCGCAGTCTGTCACTAGCTACCAATGTTCAAATTCCTTTTTTATGTTTATGCCCGAGGCCAAAAATTGATTGAGACCGTCAATCGCAAACAGGTCGCAAGTCATTACGGCATAAGCCTTCCTACCGTGGACGCGTGGGTGCGAAAGGGCTGCCCGTTCGTCACCCGCGGGAGTAAAGGCGTCGAGTGGGAATTCGACTTGGCGGCAGTCCAAGACTGGGCATCACGGTTCTGGGCTCGACCTACGCAAGTCGTCACGCGAACCGGGTTGAAGACTTTCAGCACGACTGAGAAAGCCGAAGTTGTGAAGGCATTCGGCCATGTCGCTAGACACATTGGAACCTGGGCGGCGGACATGGCAGTGAAGGCCGGTGGGTCGATCGAGATTGCCTATGCCCTGAACCAAATGCTTTGTATCCGGTTCGCGGACGAAGCCGAGGCGTATCTGGCTACACGAGGCGTTGCAGAAGTCGATCTCGTCGAGATGTTCTGTCGGAGAGAAGACGAGCCTGACTGGCAGTCTGTAGCTCAGGAAGCCGGGGGCGTTTTCGATGAAGATGCCTGCGAAAAGTTCGTGAACGGGATCGATTGGCTGAAGCCATCTCCCGAAGTCCTAGAGGTTCAAGCTGCACGGCTTCGAGAGCGTGAGCGCCCTGCTATTCTAAAGGATGCCTCCCATGGCTGACGAACGCCTGCGCCTTGTTGCGGAAGTCACCGATCAGTTCACTGGTCCGCTCGATAAGCTTCAGACCGCGCTGAGGCGCACGGGGGCAGCCGGTACGCAGACCGGCAAGGATCTGAAGAAGGACTTCGAGGGCTTTCACGGGGTTCTCGGCAAAACGAACAGCGCTCTGCAGAGTATGACGGCTCCGCTGTCGGCGCTTGGGGTTGCCGGCTTGGGTGCCAGCTTATCCCTGACCGGCATCGCGACGGCCCTCTCGGGTTTCTCCAAGGGTACGCAACAGCTCAGCATCCTATCGAAGGAGACTGGGCTCGCGGTTGATCAGCTACGTGCCTTCGGGGCTCTGGGTGAGCGGTTCGGTGTCTCCGCGGAGACCATGCAGAGCGGGGTGAAGAACTTCTCCGTCCAGATGGAGCAGTTGCGCCGCCGCTGGGGGCAGACCTACGGCGACCTGCAGGCCATGAACCTGGGCGACCTCGTCGAGAAGCTGGTGAACGCGCCCAACATGCAGGCGGCGCTGGATGCCGCCATGGAAGCGCTCACGAAGATTGGAAACCCGGTCAAGCGCCGCGAGGTGGCGGAGAAGCTGTTCGGCGTCGACCAGATCGGTGCCGTCGCGGGCATGGTGGGCGACAAGTATCGCGTCATGGTCGACGAGATCCTGAAGGCTCAGGGCACCATGACCAAGGAGACGGAGAAGGCCGCCTCCGACTTCGAAAAGAACTTGAGCCGGATGGGTACGGCTGCGGAACGCCTGAAGCTCAACACGTTCGGCCCTCTGCTTAAGGGACTCAATACCATCGTCGAGAGCGGCGACAGGGCTGGCATCCGCGGTAACGCCGAGGCGATGGACAAGGATCTCAGCGGGCGCCTGACCGACGCCACCAAACGCCGGGATGTGTTGAACGCAGATCCAGTCAAGAACGCCGAC
>NZ_JAKSYR010000086.1:0-67510 GCF_022829705.1 Methylobacterium sp. E-025 | reverse complement strand
GAAGACCAACCTGTTCTACGTGCCCACCAACCACGTCTGCATGGACTACGAGCCGTTCCGGGTGACCTACACCCCGGGCCAGCCCTACGTCGGTGCGACCCTGTCGATGTACCCCGCGCCGAACAGCCATGGCGGCATGGGTAACTTCATCGCCTGGGACGGCGTCGAGGGTAAGATCAAGTGGTCGAACGCCGAGCAGTTCTCGGTCTGGTCGGGCGCTCTCGCCACCGCCGGCGACGTGGTCTTCTACGGCACGCTCGAGGGCTATCTGAAGGCCGTCGACTCCAAGACGGGTAAGGAACTGTACAAGTTCAAGACCCCGTCGGGCATCATCGGCAACGTGATGACCTACCAGCACAAGGGCAAGCAGTACGTCGGCATCCTGTCGGGTGTCGGTGGCTGGGCCGGCATCGGCCTCGCGGCCGGCCTGACCGACCCGAACGCCGGTCTCGGCGCGGTGGGTGGTTACGCCGCCCTTTCGAGCTACACCAACCTCGGTGGTCAGCTCACCGTCTTCGCGCTGCCGAACTAATCGGTCGCACGAAGCCGCCTTGAAATGAGTGCCGGCGCGGGTTTCCGCGCCGGCATTCTTATGATTAGAATGCCCTCAAGAAGGCTGCGAAAGGCCGCCTGAGAGCGGCTCGACCTTCAGGTCCCAGGGAGATTTTTGCGTTGCATTACCTCAGCAAATTCGTCACGCGGCCGTTCCTGGCCGCCCTCGCCCTAGCGTCCGTCTCGATGGTCGCCGTACATGCTGAGGATGCCAAGCCCGCCGATCCCGCCCTCGCCAACTCGCTGAACACCGACGACAAGTCGGCCGAGCCCGACGACAAGCTCCTCAAGAAGGATGCCGCGGTGAAGGTCGAAGAGGGCAAGTACTTCGATGCCGAAGGTCACCCGACCTTCCACATCACCGACGCGGGCAAGAAGTTCGACTGGTACACCTACTCCGGCTACCGCCGCTATCACGCCGAGTGCCACGTCTGCCACGGGCCGGACGGCATGGGCTCGACCTACGCGCCGGCGCTCAAGGACTCGCTCAAGCACCTCTCCTACGAGGAGTTCATCGGCATCCTGGCCGGCGGCAAGCAGGACGTGAGTTCGTCCGACCAGAAGGTCATGCCCGCCTTCGGCGATAACAAGAACGTCATGTGCTACTCGGACGACCTCTACGTCTACCTGAAGGCCCGCGCTTCCGGCGCGATGGGCCGCGTCCGCCCGGGCGACAAGGAAGACAAGCCCGAGGCCGCCAAGAAGGCCGAGAAGGAGTGCATGGGCGGCTAATGCGCCGCGCACGCACCCACGCCGCGGTCGCGATCGCGCTCCTGCCTCTCTTGGCAGGGGTGCGGGACGCGGCGGCGCAGAACGTCCCCGATCTCGTCACCGCCGATGTGCTTCGCGTCTGCGGCGACCCGGGCAACATGCCGTTCTCCGAGCGCAAGGAGGACGGCTTCGAGAACCGCATCGCGGCGATCATCGCCGACGAGCTGAAGATCAAGGTCCGCTACTACTGGCTGACCCAGGGGCCCGGCTTCGTCCGCAACACCCTCGGCACCGGCCTTTGCGACCTGATCGTCGGGTCGGCCCTCGGCAGCGAGGGCGTCCAGAACACCAATCCGTACTATCGCTCGGTCTACACGCTCATCGTGAAGCAGGGCGATCTGGCGGGGGTGACGGGGCTCGACGACCCCAAGCTCAAGGGCAAGCGCATCGGCGTCATCGCCGGGACGCCGCCGGTCAACCGAATGGGCGACCTCGGCCTGATCTCGAGCATGAAGGCCTACGCGCCGTATCAGCTCGACCCGGCACGCAAGAACCAGACGGTGGGTGCCGAGATCGTGTCCGACCTTGCGGCCGGGCAGATCGACGCCGCGGTGCTTTGGGGACCGTCCGCCGGATGGCTGGCCAAGCAGAGCGGCACGGCGATGGACGTGATCCCGCTCCTGAAGGAGCCGGATCGCCCGCCGATGAGCTACCGCATCGCCATGGCGGTACGGATCGGCGAGAACGACTGGAAGCGGTCGCTGAACACCATCCTGCGCAAGCGACGCTCCGACATCGAGGCGGTGCTCCGCGACTTCGACGTGCCGCTGCTCGAAGAGGAAGAGAACAAGCTGCTCGCGCCGAACGCGCACTGAACGCGTCGTCGACAGGATATCATAACACTCGCGAAGGGTCGGGCGAACGCCCGGCCCTTCGTCGTTCCGGGATGCGTTCAGTTCCGCTCGATGCCGCTGCGGTCGAGCTTGGCCAGCGCGTCGGCGACGGTCTCGCCGCCGATGACGAGGTCGGGCGCGATCTCGGCGAGCGGCACCAGCACGAAGGCGCGCTCGCGGACGTAGCGGTGCGGAAGGACGAGGCGCTCGTCCGAGACCTCGGCGCCGGCATAGGACAGCACGTCGATGTCGATCACGCGCGGCCCCCAGCGGCGCTCGCGGATGCGGCCGAGATCGCGCTCGACGCCGAGGCAGGCATCGAGCAGGGCGTGCGGGTCGAGGTCGGTCTCGATGGCGAGGGCGCCGTTGAGGAACCAGTCCTGATCGGTCTCGCCCCAGGGCGGGGTGCGGTAGTCGGACGACCGCGCGGTGATCCGGATGCCGGGAACCGCCGCGAGCCCCCGCACCGCGGCGGCGAGATGCCCGGCCTTGTCGCCGATGTTGCTGCCGAGGCCGAGATAGGCTTGCGTCATGCCCGGGCCTCCCGCCTGCGGGTGATCAGGACCGCGATCCCGTCGAGGTTCGCGGGAACCGGCGCGCTCGGCTTGTCGACTCGGACGGTGATCGCCTCGAGAGCCGGAAACCGCGCCAGGATCTCGCCGGCGATCGCCTCGGCCAGCGCCTCGATCAGGTCGAAGCGCCGCTCGGTGGCGATCGAGACCGCGATGGCGGCGAGGTCGGCGTAGCTCACCGTCCGCGTCACGTCATCGGAGCGGCCGGCGGGCGCCAGGTCGAGGGCCGCATCGAGCGACAGGTAGAAGCGCTGCCCGAGGCGCGTCTCCTCGGGCAGCACGCCGTGATGGGCGAAGACCGCGATGCGCTCGACGAGGATGCGGTCGCTCATCGGCGGTCTCCCGGGCGCAGGACGGCGTCGACCACGCGCATCGCGTCGACATGGGCGGCGACGTCGTGGACGCGGACGATGTCGGCGCCGAGCGTCGCGGCAAGCGCATGCGCCGCGAGCGATCCGTTGAGCCGGTCGGCCGGCGCGGTCTCGCGGTCGTGCAGCCGGCCGAGCAGCGACTTGCGCGAGACGCCCACGAGGATGGGGAAGCCGAGGGCGCGGATCTCGGGCAGGCGCCGCAGCGCTTCGAGGTGCTGGTTCCAGCTCTTGCCGAAGCCGATGCCCGGATCGAGCACGATGTCGCCGTCGGGGATGCCGGCCCGGCGGGCGATGCCGAGCGAGACCTCGAAGAAGCGCAGCATGTCCGAGACGATGTCGAGGCCGGCGTCGACAGTCTCGCGGTTGTGCATGATCATCACCGGCGCGCCGTGGTCGGCGGCGACAAGGGCGATGTCGGGCTCGCGCTGCAGGCCCCAGACGTCGTTGACGATGCGGGCGCCGGCCGCCAGCGCGCTCTCGGCGGTCGAGGCCTTGTAGGTGTCGATCGAGATCGGGACGGAGAGCCGGTTCGCCAGGGCCCGGATCGCCGGAAGGACGCGGGCCTGCTCCTCCTCGACCGGCACCGGAACGTGGCCGGGGCGGGTGGACTCGCCGCCGATATCGACCAGCGCGGCGCCCTCGGCAGCCAGCGCGTCGGCCTGCCGACAGGCGGCTTCCTCGCCGACGAAGCGGCCGCCATCCGAGAAGGAATCCGGCGTGACGTTGAGGATGCCCATCACGAGGGTCCGCCGGCCCAGTTCGGGCAGCAAGCCGGCGAGGGCGGCGGGTCGATGGCTCAAGGGGCGTCGCTTCTCTGGCTCGTCGCGGGCGGCTCCCGCCGCGTCGATGTGGCCGGTTTTTCCGGGCGAAGCAACGGCGCCCGTTGCCATGAGAAAAGGCCGCCCGGTACCGCGCGGCCTCTCCAAGGTTCCTGGGCGACGCCTCAGCCGCGGTAGCAGCGGATCTCGGCCTCGGCCTGGGCGCGGCGGAGGTCGGCGACCTTGTCGTCGAACACCTTGGTCGACTTGAACTCGTTCGAGCGCGCGCCGATGCCCTGGCGCATCGAGAGCACGGTGCTCGCCTGCACGTACTTGTCGTAGGGCAGGATCGCCGCGAGCTGGTCGATCGAGCAGGTGCAGCGCTGCATCGCCTCGCGGGTCTGGCCGTTGGCGGCCATGCAGCCGAAGACGTAATCGACGCGCGCGTCGGTCGGGTAGTCGTTCTCGGCATCCGCCGCGACGACCGGCATCGCCAGCATCGTCAGCGCGACACCGGACAGGGCAAAGCCCTCAACCAGCTTTCTGATCATAGCTCAGCCGCTCCTCCAAGAGTTCGCCGCCCTCGGCATTCTTCGATTGCGCCTCGATCGAGACGATCTCGCCGGGCACCTCGGGAGAGGTGACGAAGGTGTAGGTCATGTTGTCCATGCCGCGCATGCGCTGGGCCATCCCATCGCCGAGGAAGGGCCTGGACACCACCTGCCAGGCGTCGACCGAGCGGCCCTTGTAGTCGACCTTGATCGGCGTGACGGTGGCGCCGTCGCGAAGGCCCTTGCGGATCGCGAGCTTCAGGTAGCGCGGGTTGGCCTGCAGCACCCGGGCGAGATTGGTCAGGTGGTTCTCCAGGAACAGCGGGATCACCGGGTTGCCGGACATGTCCTCGAACGGGCCGGCGGGGAACCGGTTGGTGCCCGAGAACATCTCGACGGCGATGTTGCGGCCGTCGCCGCCCGTGCCCGGCTCGAGGGTGAGCTTGATCGTGTCGTCGAGCGGCGGCCCGAACGGGCCCTTCGCGATGCCGGACCGGCGCAGGTAGTCGTAGGTCAGCGTCGAGCCGGCGGCGGCGTTCTTCAGCTGCGGCTGCTCGAACAGCAGGTCGGCCGCGCTCGGGGGCGCCGCGGCGTTCGCCTGTTCCGGCGCGGCTGCGGCGGGGGCAGGAGCCGGGGCGGCGGGTGCCCCCTCGACGGCGAGCGCCGGGGTCGCGGCAAGCAGCGCAGCGACGATCACGAAACACTTCACGAGAGGGCGTCCTCCTTGCGTGGCGCCGGGATGTTGGCCCCGATCGTCCGGTAGGTGTAGTCGGGCGGCGTCTCGGCCGCCTCCTCGACGGCGAGCGCCCGCACCTTGGCGTGCAGGGGCGACAGCGAGCAGGCGGGGTCCGTCGCCGCCGCATCGCCGGCGAGCGCCAGCGCCTGGCAGCGGCAGCCGCCCCAATCCTTCTCGCGCCGGTCGCAGGAGCGGCAGGGCTCCTGCATCCAGTCGGTGCCGCGATAGGCGGTGAAGGCCGGGGCGTTCGCCCAGATGTCGCCGAGCGAATGCTCGGTCACGTGCCAGAACTCGAGATGGCTGATCGTCTCGGCCGCATGGCACGGCAGCACCTTGCCCTGCGGCGTCACGTTGATCAGCTTGCGGCCCCAGCCGCCGGCGCAGGCCTTCGGGTACTTCGCGTAGTAGTCCGGCACGACGAGATCGATGACGAGCTGGCCCTTGAGGCGCTCGCGGGCCGCCTCGACGATGCGGATCGACTGATCGACCTGGGCCTTGTCCGGCATCAGCGCGGCGCGGTTGACGTAGGCCCAGCCGTAATACTGCGTGTGCGCCACCTCGAGGCGCTTGGCGCCGAGCTTCACCGCGAGGTCGATGAAGCCCTCGACCTCATGGATGTTGCCGCGGTGGATCACCGAGTTCAGCGTCAGCGGCAGGCCGAGCTCGGTCACCTTGGCGGCGAACTCCATCTTCTGCGGCTGCGCGTTCTTCAGGCCGCCGATCTTCTCGGCGTTGGCCGCGTCCACGCCCTGCACCGAGAGCTGCACGTGGTCGAGGCCGACGTCGTAGAGCGCCTGGAGCTTGGACAGGGCGCCGCCGACGCCGGAGGTGATCAGGTTCGAGTACAGCCCGAGCTTGGCGCAGGTCTCGGTGATCTCGACGATGTCGTTGCGCGCCGTCGGCTCGCCGCCGGACAGGTGGACATGGAGCACGCCGAGGCCCGCGGCCTCGGTCAGCACCCGCTGCCAGGTCGCGGTGTCGAGCTCGCGCGAGCGCCGGTCGAGGTCGAGCGGGTTCGAGCAGTACGGGCAGCGCAGCGGGCAGCGGTGCGTCAGCTCGGCGAGCAGCCCGACCGGGGCCGGGATCGCCGCCGCGTTCGGGGTCAGCGCGATCATCGCTCCAGCACCCTCTTTCCGGCGAGGTCGTTCAGCATGGCCAGCACGTCGACCTCGATCGCGCGCGGGTCGGCGGCGTAGGTCTCGCCGAGCCGGTCGGCGATGGCGGCGACGCTGGTCTTGCCGTCGACGAGGTTGAGGACCGCGACGGCGTTGGCGTCGAGGTCGAAGGTGCGCTCGGGGGCGAGCAGCACGTGCTTGTCGCGGGTCTGGTCGAACCGCATCCGCACGCCGCGGGGCAGGCGCGGCACGTCGGTCGCCGACAGGCGGCCGGTGCCGGGCGCCCCCCCTTGCGTCTCGGCGACGAGCCCGGTGCCGGGCGTCCAGGCGTCGGGCGGGATCATCCCGGGCGCGACGTAGGCGAAGTACAGCGCGTCGAGCTGGGTCCACAGCACGTTGCACTTGAAGGTCAGCGCCGCCATCGCCTGACGTTGCAGCTCGGGCGTGGTGGCATGGCGCTTGACGTAGTCGAGGGCGAAGTCGGCGTCGCGCGGCGCCTGGGTCATGCGCTTCTCGAAGTACGCCAGCGTCTCCTTGGTGATGAAGTCGTAGTTCTTCAGCATGCCCGAAACGCGCTCGGAGATGATGTTCGGCGAGAACATCTCGGTGAGCGACGAGGCGATCGCCTCCAGCAGCGAGCGCTCCGCGACGAAGTGCACGTAGGCCTCGACCGAGAACTTGGTGGCCGACAGGATGCCGGCGGTCGACTCGACGTAGTCGCGCCGGAAGCCGACGCCCTCGGCGAGCTTCAGCCAGCGCTCGATGCCGCCGTCGCCCGGCGCATCGCCGTCGTGGTCGACGATGCGCTGGCGCCAGACGCGGCGGAGCGCGGCGTCGGTCATCCGCGCCAGCACCGCGGCGTCCTTCACCGGGATCATCGCCTGGTAGTAGTAGCGGTTCAGCGCCCAGGCCCGGACCTGATCCTTGCTCAGCTTGCCGTCGTGCAGCAGGCGGTGGAACGGATGCAGGTTGTGATAGCGCCGGGCGCCGATGTCGCGCAGCGCCGCCTCGAGCTCGTCGGGGCTGAGCAGGCGCTCGGACGTGTCGGATTGAGGGGTCGGGAACACTGCGTTCATGGCGTCACCAAGCGTCCGTTCGGAGGCGTTTCCTGGTCGTCTGTCGATCACCGCGTCTGGCGGCGGCTTCGCGGCGCAATCGAATCGCGCACGTCCCGTCATGAGATAGGTCGCGGGGCCGACAAATGCCAACCGCGCCCGGTCGTCGCCGTCAGAGGCTCAGGGTGAGCCCGTCATGGGCGACGACCCATCCGTCCGCCTCGACCGCCGCGCGCTCGGGCGAGCCTTCGACGAGGACGGGGTTGGTGTTGTTGATGTGGACGAAGACGCGCGAACCGATCGCGACGTCCTTCAGGCCGGCGACCGAGCCGCCGTCGCCCCGCATCGGCACGTGCCCCATGCGCCATCCGGTCTTGGTGCCGACGCCGGCGCGGATCATGTCGTCGTTGTGCAGCACCGTGCCGTCGAAGAGCAGCGCGTCGACGCCGGCGATCCGGGCCTTCAGATCCTCGGTGACGCGGGCGCAGCCGGGAATGTAGGCGAGGCGGCGGCCGCCGGCCTCGATCATCGCGCCGACCGTGCTCTCGGATTCGGCGCCGAGCTCGAGATCAGCATCCTCGAGCCAGAGCGGGACCTTGCCGGGCACCGAGAACAGCGTGACCGCAAGTCCCGGCAGCGGCTCGAAGCGCTGGCCGAGCGTGATCGCCTCCCGGGCGACGACGCCCTCGGCCATCACGTCGAAGACGCGGTTCTCGGCGACCGAGCCGAGGATGCTGCCGGTGCCGTAGAGCGTGTAGGGCTGGCCCTCGCGCAGCGTCAGAAGGCCGGCGACGTGATCGACGTCGCCGTTGGTGAGCAGCACCGCGCGGATCGGCGAGTGGCGCAGGCCTTCCCGCGGATGCATCGCCGGGTTGTCGAAAAGTTGCTGCCGGATGTCCGGCGAGGCGTTCACCAGGAGCCAATCCCCGCCATCGGTGGAGACGGCGATGCTCGACTGGGTCCGCGGCCTGACGCGGTCGGGCTCGCTGCGGGCGAGCCGGCAGTTCGGGCAGCGGCAATTCCACTGGGGAAGCCCGCCGCCGGCAGCCGAGCCGAGGATCAGGACGCGCATGGAGTGGTCCGATGCAGCCAACAACCCTCAGCTCGGCGCAACACCTCAGTTGAAGGTGTCGATCTCGGCGGACTCGTAGCTGGTGACTTCCATGCCGACGCAGATTTCGGAAACGATCGGGGCAGCCCAGGTCATGGTGTTTCTCCGTCTGATTACGAACATCCGGTGCCGAAAGGCAAACTTAAGAGTACCCTAAGACACTGATGGCGCTTTTGTTTTCCGGCGCGGCACGGGTATCCGCAATTCCGGCCCCGGCATCAAGCACTAAATTGCCTAATGCTCCCAAATTTTTTGTGAGGCTTCGGCGTCGCAGGCTCCCGCGGGACGCGACGTCTCCGTGGCGAGCGTCAGTGTCGGTAGTCCGGCCCACGCGAGTCCAGCATGAAGCCGCGGCCCCGCACCGTGACCAGAAGCGGGCCGCCGTGCCGGACGAAATCGGCCATCTTCGAGCGCAGGTAGCCGACATAGACATCGACCACGTTGAGGGAGAGGCCGCCCTGGCTCGCCCACAGCCGCTCGAAGATGTCGGCTCGGGTGACCGGGCGGTTCACGCTCTCCATCAGCATGGCCAGAAGCTCGGCCTCGCGCGGGGTCAGGCGGGCTGAGGCCTCGCCGCAGGTGACCTGGCGGGTGTCGAGGTCGAGGACGAGCTTGCCGGCGTTGATCAGCGTGCGCGGCCCCTCCGCCGCCTGCCGGCGCAGCAGGTGCGTGCGCAGCCGCGCCACCAGCTCGTCGAAGACGAACGGTTTCACGATGTAGTCGTCGGCGCCGAGCGCGAGGCCTTCGGCGCGGTCGCGGATCTCGTCGCGGGCCGAGAGGAACAGGATCGGCCCGGGATAGCCGCCCTCGCGCAGGCTGCGGCAGACGTCGTGCCCCGAGCCGTCGGGCAGGGTGATGTCGAGAACCACCGCCTCGGGGCTCTCGTTCCGCGCCGACGCGAGCGCGTCGCCGACGCAGCCGGCGGTGCCGACGGAGAACCCCTCCGCCTCAAGGCCGCGGGTGAGAAGGCCGCGGATGTCGATGTCGTCCTCGACCACGAGGATTCGCGTCATGCCGCGTCGTCCTTCCGAATCTGTCGTTCGTCTCGGCTCGTCACGTCGTCGAGCGTCAGGTCGAGGAGCGGGATCTCCAGGGTCACCCGCGCCCCGGCGCCGTTCTCGCCGGCGCCGAGAACGATGGTGCCATCATGCTGCTCGATCAGCCAGCGCGCCAGGGCCAATCCGATCCCGAACCCCATCTCCGCCGGGCGGTCGCCGCGGCGGAAGCGCTCGAACAGCCTCTGCTCGCTGTCGCCGAAACCCGGCCCGTCGTCTGTGACGGTGATGCGGGCCGGCGCCGTGCCGCCGCCGGACAGGGCGACCTCGACCCGGGTGAGGCCGGTGGCATGGCGCAGGGCGTTGTCGATCAAGCTCTCGACGACCTGGCGCAGCCATTCCCGGTCGGCCAGCACCTCCAGGTTCCGCGGGCCCGGCTCGAACGCGAGCGCGACGCGGCGGCGGGCGCCCTCCGAGGCGAGGTTGTCGACCGCCTCGGCCAGGACCGGCGCGAGCTCGAGGGCGCGGCGGTCGAGCTCGATCTCGCCCGATTCTGAGCGCGCCACCCGCAGAAGATCCTCGACGCGCAGCTTCAGGCGCATCGCGCGCTTGCGGATGGTGGCGAAGGCGGGGGCGTGGTCGGTGATGCGCGGGCCGGCGCGGGCCGCGAGGTCGCATTCCCCAAGGATGACGGTGAGCGGAGTGCGAAGCTCGTGGCTGACGTCGGCGAAGAAGCGGCGTCGCGAGCGGTCGACGGCCTCGAGGCGCGCATTGGCGGCGCGGAGATCGGCGGTGCGCGCCTCCACCGTGTCCTCCAGGGCGGCGCGGTCGGCGGCGACGCGGCCCTCGCGGCGGGACAGGCGCGCGGCCATGCGATTGACGTTGGCGACGAGCAGGCCGAGCTCGTCCCGGGTCGCGACGGAGAGACGCGTGTCGAGCTTGCCGCCGCCGATGGCGCCCGCGGCGCGACGCACCGCCTCGATCCGCGCCAGGGTCGGGCGGGTGATGCTGCGCCACAGCAGCACGACGAGGCCGAGCGCCGCGAGCACCGCCAGCGCGGCCGCGATCCGCAGGCGCTGCGAGAGGTCGCGCGCCGCATCCGAGCCGAGCACCATGCTGCGGCGCTCTGCCTCGATCAGGAACGAGAGCGGCTGGCCGGTCATCGCACCGAAGCCGTTGAGCGCGCCCTTGATCGAGTTCTGACGCTTCTCCGGATCGGTCTGGCGGACGATCTGCGCCACCTGGCGGTCGAGGATCACGCGGGCGGCGCGCAGCTGCGCCATCGGGCGGCTTCGCAGGGCGTACTGCATCCGGTCCTGCGGGTCGTTGCTGCCGGCGACGGATCTCGACAGCGCCTCGTCGACGGTCGTGAGCGCCCGGTCGACGTTGCTGCGCGCGATCCCCATCGCCTCCGGTGCGAGATCGGGATTGCCGATGGTCTCGACCGCCGCCATGCCGAACTGCGTCATCCGGCCCGACAGCTCGGCCAGAAGCTCGAGGCGGCCCTGCGCCGCCAGCGTCCGGTCGATGGTGCGCTCGGCCGCCCCGATCGCCGCGAGCACGCCCGCCGCCGCCAGGACGACGACGAGGGCGATCGACCCGAGCAGCAAGGCGAAGCGGACCTTCAGCGAGCGCATCGTCCCATTCCCGGCCGCATGCGCGGCGCTCCTCGTCCTCGGTTTCCTCAGGGCGCGACCGCGTCGAGAACCGGGCAAGGACGCGACCCCCGCGTTTCGAGAGAGGGTTTTGGGTCGTTTCAGCGCGAAAGCCAACACGGGCCGCGCCCTGTCACGCCTCTCCGTCGCGAAGCGGATGCAGTCCCCCTCTCAGTCCTGGCTCGGGCCGCCCTCGGCCTCCTCGACCTCACGGCTCTCCTCGACCTCGGGCGCGACCTGGCCGTAATTCAGCACCGCGACCAGGGTGATGCCGCCGAAGACGTTGCCGAGCAGCGTCGGCACGAAGAAGCGCTCGGCGTACTCGCCCATCGTCGCCGCGCCGGTGACCACGAGGTAGAACGCCTCGACCGAGCCGGCGACGATGTGGGCGAGCCCGCAGAGCGAGACCAGCCAGGTCATCAGGAAGATCACGAACGCCGCCGCGGTCCCGGTGGCCGGCAGGAACCACACCATCAGGGCGATCATCCACCCGGCGAAGATCGCCTTCAGCACCGTGTCCCAGAACGGAAACGCGATGGCCTGATGGCTGATCTCGGCGAAGGCCGCCTTCACCGACGGCTCGAACGCGCCGGAATGGGCCAGCACGGCGGCGATCGCCAGCGTCGCCAGGATGTTGCCCGCAAGCACGACGATCCACAGCCGCAGCACCCGCCACGCGGTCTTGGCCGAGCGGTCGTGCAGCAGCGGCAGGATTGGCGTGATGGTGTTCTCGGTGAACAGCTGCTGGCGCCCGAGCACCACCACCAGGAAGCCGACCGCGTAGCCCATCGTCGTCAGGATCTGAGTCCACTCGCCCTCGGGCAGGTGGGTCTTGAGCACCCCCGGCACGATCAGCGAGAGCGCGATGCTGAGCCCCGCCGCGAAGGCCGAGAGGAACAGCGCCCCCCCGTTGCGCCGCAGTTCCTCGTTGCCCTCGCGCCGGATCACCTCGTGCAGGACGAAGGCGTCGGGGCGACCGATCCCGGCCACCGCCTCCTTGTGCGCGTCGCGCCGAGCTTCCTTGTCGTCCTGCTTCGGCTCGGCCATCACGCAAACGCTCCACGAACCGGATTCAGGGACGGATCGGCCGTCAGCCGCGAAGGCGCGACACCAGCGCCTCGATCTCGGCCCGGGCGCGCGCCACCGAGGCGGCGTCCTTGCCGCGGGCGACGATGCGGTTGGCGAACCTGTCCTTCGTCATCGACGGATAGGAGCCGATCGACACGTCGGCGTAGGCCTTCGCGATCTCGGCGAGGTCGGCGGCGTAGTTGCCCTCGGGCAGGTTGCCGGCCTCCACCGTCTCGGACAGCATCCGCGCGCTGGTCGGCAGCGTCGGGCCGATCTGGTCGAGCATCGCCTGCATGATCGACGGCACGCCGGCCATGACGAAGACGTTGCCGATGCGGAAGCCCGGCGCCTTCGAGATCGGGTTGGCGATCAGGTCCGCGCCGTCCGGGATCCGCGCCATGCGCAGGCGCGCAGCGTTCAGGTCCTCCGGCTTGTGGCGCTCCAGCAGCATCGCCCTGGCGCGGGGATCGACGTCGATGCCGACGCCGAAGGCCTTAGCGACGCAATCGGCGGTGATGTCGTCGTGGGTCGGGCCGATGCCGCCGGTGGTGAACAGGTAGGTGTGGCCGGCCCGGAGCGCGTTCACGGCGCCGACGATGGCGTCCGGCTCGTCGGGGACGATCCGAACCTCGCGCAGGTCGATGCCCACGGCGGTGAGATAGTCGGCGATCGTGCCGATGTTCTTGTCCTTCGTCCGGCCGGACAGGATCTCGTCGCCGATCACCAGGATCGCGGCGGTGATGCTCGTGGAATCGATTGTCATGGGGCTCGCCGTCCTCGGTCCCGCCGCAGATAGCGCGGCGGCGGCTGCGCGACCACCGACGGCGCTTTCATGCGCGGGCGCCTGTCGGCTATGGACCGCCACCGCGACGCAGCCCGGACCCCATGCGCTTTCCCGAACCCCTGATCGAAGGCCGCCTGGTGCAGCGCTACAAGCGCTTCCTCGCCGACGTGGACCTCGCCGACGGCACGCGCGTCACGGCGCATTGCGCCAATCCCGGCGCGATGATGGGCCTGAACGCGGCCGGCAACCGGGTGCTGCTCTCGCCGGCCGACGGCCCGACGCGCAAGCTCAAGTATTCATGGGAGCTGGTGGAGGCCGACCTGCCCGGCGGCCCGCAATGGGTCGGGATCAACACGATGCGCCCGAACGCGCTCGTCGCCGAGGCCTTCGCCGCCGGCGGTCTCGCGCCGCTCGACGGCTACGCGGCATTGAGGCCGGAGGTCCGCTACGGCGCGGCGAGCCGCGTCGACTTCGTGGCGAGCGGCGAGGGGCTGCCGCCGGTCCACGTCGAGGTGAAGAACTGCCACCTGATGCGGCGGGCGGGCCTCGCCGAGTTTCCCGACTGCATCGCCGCCCGCAGCGCGCGGCACATGCGGGACCTCGCCGAGGTCGTCGCGGCCGGCGGGCGCGCGATGGTGATCGTCGTGGTCCAGATGCGGGCGGACGCCTTCGACGTCGCCCGCGACATCGATCCCGCCTTCGACCGGGCTTTTCGCTTGGCGCGTGCGGCGGGGGTCGAGACCTCCGCCTATCGCTGCCGGATCGACCGGGAGGGCGTGACGATCGCCGACGCGATCCCGATCGTCACGCCGCCCTGACGCGCGTTTTCCGCGCTCCCCGGCGCATGGTACGGTGGTGGCGAGGCTGCGGCGTGCGCTCCGGCCGCCCGAGGCATCCCGATGGCCGATCGCGCGATCCGTGAACCCGTCCTGTTCGATGTCGCCGACTTCCGCGAGTTCCTCGAGACGCGTCCGTCGGAGGAGCGATGGGAACTGATCGAGGGGCTTCCCATGCAGTCGGCGGCACCGCGGATCGGGCATCAGCGCATCGCCAGCAACTTCGAGCGCCATCTCAACGCGGCGCTCAGGAGCCGCCGCCCGGAATGGCACGCCGACCGCGAGATCGGGATCGAGGTCTCGCCGGATTCGCCCTATCGACCCGAGCCCGGGGTGACGGTGATCGACACCGACATCGACACCGAGCGCAATTTCACGGATCGCTTCCATCTCGTGATGGAGGTGCCGTCGGCGAGCGACCGCGGGCGCATCCTGGCGAGCAAGCTCCGATTCTATCGGGACCACCCGCCGAACCGCTGCATCGTGATCGTCGACCAGGATGCGGTCGCGGTGACGATCCACGAGCGCGACGCGGCGGACCTTTGGGCGGTCCGAGTGCTCCGCTCGGCCGGCGACGTGATCGAATTCGCCGGGCTCGGCTTGATCTGCACGGTCGGCGACCTCTACGAGAACACGCATCTCGACCCGCGGCGCGCGGCGCCGACCCGATCCTCGCAGGATCGGTGAAACCGGAGGCCGGTTTCGCGATCGGAGCCTGCTCAGGCGCTCCGCTCGAACATCCGGTTCAGCCGGGTGCGGCCGATCTCGCGGTAGCCGTGGCCTTCCAGGAGCTTGGGTAGATCAATCTGCCACTGGTCGGTGCCGTCCTCGATCACCAGCAGCGTCGGCAGCAGGGCAGGGGGCGCCTCGCGCAGGAACGGCTCGAGGATTAGGTCCTCGGCGCCCTCCACGTCGAGCTTGATCGCGTCGATCCGGGTCAGGCCCTCGCTGCGCACGAGGTCCATCAGGGTCACCGCAGGCACCTTGATCTGCGCGCTCTCGTTGGTGCCGACGATCTTGAGGCTCGATTCGCCGCGATTGCGCGGATCGACGAACAGCGTCAGCTCGCCGGCCTTGTCGGCGACCGCGCAGGCCACGGCCTTGACCGAATGGAATGCATTCTGCGCGATGTTGAAGGTCAACCGGTCGAACACGTCGGGCTGCGGCTCGACCGCGACGATCCGCGCCTGCGGGCCGGCGAACGCGGCCACGAACAGGGCGTAGGCGCCGATGTTGGCGCCGATGTCGAGGAAGACGCAGCCCGGCCGAAGCCGCGCCTTGAGCAGGGCGCGCTCCTGCGGGTCGAAGAATTGCGGCGTGAACAGCACCTTCTTCTCGCAATTGTTGTTGTAGGGGTGCAGCCGCATCCGGGCGCCGAGGCGCTCGACGTCGAGGGGCTTGCCGCGCATCAGCGTGATCGCGAGGCGGCGCAGGAACATCGCCATCCGCCGTCCGCGCCAGGACTCGGGTGAGATCCGCACGGTCCGCCGGGCGATCGCCGCGACGAGGCCGGCCGGGGCGTAGGTGCCGTAGGGCTGAAGGTCGCTCATGCCGGGCTGATGCCAGCCGCGCCGCCCGCGGGCAAGCATCACGCGCGTTGCCGATCGGCGCCGCGGCTCTTACAGCCGGCACGGACCGCGCGGGCCGGTACGCATGACGAGGAGCGGCGACCATGGACAGCTTCGATTCGGACGGCGTGCGCATCGCCTACATCGACGTGCCGGCCCCCGGCGGCTGCGGCGACCCGATCCTGCTCATCCACGGCTTCGCCTCGAACCACGTGGTCAACTGGGTCAACACGACGTGGGTGCGCACGCTCACGCAGGCCGGCTACCGCACCATCGCGTTGGACAACCGCGGCCACGGCGAGAGCGAGAAGCTCTACGACCCGGCCCGCTACGGCTCCGAGGACATGGCCGGCGACGCCGTGCGCCTCCTCGACCATCTCGGGATCGAGCGCGCCGACGTGATGGGCTACTCGATGGGCGGGCGCATCACCGCGCACCTCGCCCTCGACCACGCGGCGCGGGTGCGCTCGGCGCTGATCGGCGGCCTCGGCCTGCATCTCGTCGAGGGCAAGGGCCTGCCCTCCGGCATCGCCGAGGCGTTGGAGGCGCCGGCGGGCGCGAAGGCGGCGAACCCGACGGCCGCCGCCTTCCGCACCTTCGCCGAGCAGACGAAGAGCGACCTGCGCGCGCTCGCCGCCTGCATCCGCGGCTCGCGCCAGACGCTGTCGCGCGCCGAGATCGGGCAGATCGACGTGCCGGTTCTCGTCAGCGTCGGCACCCTCGACACCGTCGCGGGCTCCGGCCCGGGCCTCGCCGCCTTGATGCCGAACGCGCGAAGCCTCGAGCTCGAAGGCCGCGACCACAGCTCCGCCGTCGGCGCCAAGCCGCATCGCGACGGCGTGCTGGCCTTCCTCGCCGCGCGGCCCTGAGGCCGGCGCGGCCGCGTCACTTCAGCTTCGCATAAGCCTCGTCGAAGGCGGACTTCACCTCGGCGCAGGTGGCCGCGTCGGGCGCCGACATCGAGCGCACGCCGTCGGCGACGCCCTCCTTGAAGCGGGTCATCGCCGGGCTCGGGCCGCCGGTGTCGATGCCCGAGCCCGTGAGCATGGTGTCGGCGAGCTGAGAGACCTGATCCTTCGGCATCTTGCAGAAGGTGACGGCGCCCGTGAACTGGCCGAAGCCGAAGGCGAGCTCCTCGGGCGTCTCGGCCGAGGCGGGGGCCGGGCCGGCGAGCGCACAGGCGAGCAGGAGCGTAGAGAGGGCACGGTTCATCGATCGTCGTCCAGGCAGTGGCGTCAAGTCCAGCGACGAGGCATGCCGGCCCGGCCGTTCGCGGTCCAGGCGCGCGCAGGCGGTCCCGACGCGTTTGGGACGTACGGTCAAGGATACGGGACGGCGCGTTTCCCGGCGCGGCAGCGGCCGGTCGAGAGGCGCGGGCGGGGGCTTAGGATTGACCGGCCCGGCCGCCTCGACTACGAACCGCTCGTCACCGCGGCTCCTTCAGGGGCCGCTTGGCGTTTTCATACGCACCCGTGAGTCGCCTTCGAGGCGGCTCTGTCGTCCCGGGCCGCAAGGCCGGCGGGAAGAGGAGGGCGCGTTCCTCACTATCTCGTTTGCGAGAGGACACGCGATATGTCGAAGCGGATTCAGGCCAAGCACAAGCTCGACCGCCGCATGGGCCAGAACATCTGGGGCCGCCCGAAGAGCCCCGTGAACCGCCGCGAGTACGGCCCCGGCCAGCACGGCCAGCGCCGCAAGGGCAAGATGAGCGACTTCGGCACGCAGCTGCGCGCCAAGCAGAAGCTCAAGGGCTATTACGGCAACATCACCGAGAAGCAGTTCCGCCGCTACTACGCCGAGGCGATCCGCCTGCGCGGCGACTCGAGCGAGAACCTGATCGGCCTGCTCGAGCGCCGCCTCGATGCCGTGGTGTACCGCTCGAAGTTCGTCGCGACGCCGTTCGCCGCCCGCCAGTTCGTCAACCACGGCCACATCAAGGTCAACGGGCGCCGGGTCAACATCCCGAGCTACCTCGTGAAGCCGGGCGACCTGATCGAGGTCAAGGAAGCCTCGCGCCAGCTCGAGATCGTGGTCGTCGCCTCGCAGCTCCCCGAGCGCGACGTGCCGGACTACATCGAGGTCGACCACCAGAAGATGACCGCCCGCGTCACCCGCGTGCCGGGCCTGACCGAGGTGCCGTACCCGGTGCAGATGGAACCGAACCTGGTGATCGAGTTCTACTCGCGCTGAGCCGATCGACGGATCACCGTCGTGCCGCTGGGAAGGGTCGTCCGAAAGGGCGGCCCTTTTCCATGTCCAGGGGGCGGACGTGTCGCGCGCTCGCGCGCGTTCACGCGTCCCTCCGTCGCCCGTCATAGCCGCCCGGCATTTCCGGAGCGCCGGTGGCGAACCCGGAATTCGGAACCGCAGGTCGTGCTCCCACCTGCCGCTTCGGCGACTCTGGCTTTCGGGCTCCGCTGCGCGGACCCGGAACGACGGCGGGGGTCGGAAGTGCCGGGTCGGGGCAGGCCGGATCGCCTGTGCAGAACCGGCGACGGCCGAGCCGTTCGGTATCAGGCTTCGCGCTTGCCGACCGCGCCCGCCCGCCGGACCGCATCGAGCGTCACCACGTGCGGCCCGGCGGGACCGGCGACCGCGAGCCGGGTGCGACCGCCTGCCAGCATCATGGACAGCGCATCGCGCAACGTCGCCGTGTCCGCGATCTCCGGCGCGTCGGCGGCCGTTCCGGGCTCGGCGGTTTCGGAGACGGTGAGCAGCGCGAGGCGCCGCAGCGCCCGGTCCTCGCCGACGAAGGAGGCGACGAACGGGTCGGCCGGCGCGGCCAGCAGCGCCTGCGGCGCATCGGCCTGGACGACGCGGCCAGCCCGCATCAGCACGACGCGGTCGCCCATCAGCATCGCCTCGTCGATGTCGTGGGTGACGATCAGCACGGTCTTGGACAGGCGCTTGAGGATCGTGCCGATCTCGGCTTGGAGCCGGCCGCGCGCCACCGGATCGACCGCGCCGAAGGGCTCGTCCATCAGGATCACCGGCGGGTCGGCGGCGAGCGCGCGGGCGACGCCGACGCGCTGGCGCTGTCCGCCGGAGAGCGCGTCCGGGCGGCGGTCGCGGTAGAGCGCCGGATCGAGCCCGACGAGGTCGAGCATCGCGTCGACGCGCGCCGCGATCCGCGTCTTCGGCCAGCCGAGCAGCTCGGGCACGGTCGCGACGTTCCGCGCGACGCTGCGGTGGGGGAAAAGGCCGATGCCCTGGAGCACGTAGCCGATGCCGCGCCGAAGCGCGATCGGGTCGACGGCCGCGACGTCGTGCCCGCCGAGCGTGATGCGGCCGGCATCCGGCTCGATCAGGCGGTTGACCAGGCGCAGGGTCGTCGACTTGCCGCAGCCGGACGGCCCGATCAGCACGCAGGTGGTGCCCTCGGGGATCGTCAGGTCAAGCCGGTCGACGGCGGGGCCGGGCGCCCCGGCGAAGTGCTTGGAGACGCCCTCGAACCGGATCACCGCCGGTGCGGCGCGCTCGGACCCGTGCCCTCAGCAGCCCTTGCAGATCGAGGACATCGAGTTGCGCGTGCGGGCGTCCCAGGCCTTGTCGCGGGCGGCCGAGGCCTTCTGCGCCTTGATCATCTCGGCCTCGTTCGCCGCCTTCATCGCGGAGGCCTTGCTCGCCTCGCTGGCGGGGGGCGCGCCGGACGGCCGCGGCACGGTCGCGCCGGTGGCCGCCTTCTCGGCGAGGGCGGGGGCGGTCGCGAGGGCGGGGATCAGCAGGAGGAAGGCGAGGCGGCGGATCATGGTCGTCTCCGGGGCGTCGCGCGTGCGGCCGGCCGCACGTCCTCGTGCGGATCCCGATCGGGCGCGTCGTCGATGCAACCCATCCTAACGTGCACCTGGTCAAAAACTATGGCACGCCGACATCGAGGCCGGCCGATCGCGCCGGAGCGGAGAGGGGAGCGTCGATTGCCCGCAGCGCGACAGGACGGCGGGGCACCGCGCAACCGTCGCGAGCAGGTCGCCGATGCGCTCGCGCGGCTCGCCCGGCGCCTGCCCGGGTTCGAGGCCGAGGCGATCGTCGATTCGGCGCTCGCCAGCCCGGGCCTGCGCGGGGCGGCGCCCGAGACGGCGGCCCGGCTTGCGCTCGTCGCCTATGCCCGCCACGTCTTCACCGATTACGACGACCTCCTCGCCGAGGGCTACGACCGCGACAGCGCCCGCCACTTCGTCCTCGACGAGCTCAACGCCGTGCTGGCTGGCTGGGGCGCGGCGCCGATCCCGGAGGCCGATCCGGCCGACGACGCCGACGCGCCCTGAGGCGGTCCCGGTCGTTGCCGGGGGGCGTCCGGTGCGGATACACGGGGCGGGCGGGTTCGCGGAAACGGAAGCGTCGATCGTCACCATGAACGTGCTGGGCATCGAGACCACCTGCGACGAGACCGCCGCCGCGATCGTCGCGCCGGGGGAGGACGGCCGCGGCGTCATCCTGTCGAACGAGGTGCTGAGCCAGATCGCCGAGCACGCGGCCTATGGCGGCGTGGTGCCGGAGATCGCCGCCCGCGCCCATGTCGAGGTGCTCGACAGGCTGATCGCGCGGGCGCTCGACCGCGCCGGCTTGGCCCTCAAGGACGTGGACGGCATCGCGGTGGCGGCCGGCCCCGGCCTGATCGGCGGGGTGCTGATCGGCCTCGTCACCGCCAAGACCCTGGCGCTCGTGGCGCGCAAGCCCCTGCTCGCGGTCAACCATCTGGAGGCGCACGCGCTGACCGCGCGGCTGACCGACGGCCTGGCCTTTCCCTACCTCCTGCTGCTGGCGTCCGGCGGCCACACCCAGCTCGTGGCGGTGAAGGGCGTCGGCGACTACGTGCGCCTCGGCAGCACCATCGACGACGCCATCGGCGAAGCCTTCGACAAGGTCGCCAAGCTCCTGGGTCTGGCCTATCCCGGCGGCCCCGAGGTCGAGCGCATGGCGGAAGCCGGCGATCCGGAGCGGTTCACCCTGCCGCGGCCGATGCTCGGGCGCCGCGACGCCAACTTCTCGCTGTCCGGCTTGAAGACCGCGCTGCGGATCGAGGCGGAGCGCACCGCGCCGCTCGCCGAGCGCGACGTCGCCGACCTCTGTGCCGGCTTCCAGGCCGCGGTGGTCGACGTGGTGGTCGACCGCGTCCGCGTGGCGCTGCGCACCTTCTCCACCGTCGCCGGCCACCCGACCGCGCTCGTCGCCGCCGGCGGAGTCTCGGCCAACGGCGCGATCCGGCGGGCGCTGGCCGCGCTCGCGGGCGAGGCGGGCCTCGCCTTCGTCGCCCCGCCGCTGGCGCTCTGCGGCGACAACGGCGCGATGATCGCCTGGGCCGGCATCGAGCGGCTGCGCCTCGGGCTGACCGACGACATCACCGCGCCGGCCCGCGCCCGCTGGCCCTTCGCCGACGCCCCCCGCGCCGAGGCCAGCGCCGGATGAGCGGCGCAGCCCGCCACATCCTCTCGCGCGGCAATCTCCGCGATCTCCGCGTGACGGAGCCCGGGCCGGAGGCGGCTCCGGCCCCCGTCGGCGAGCCGCAGGCGCGGTGGCGCGAACTGGTCGACCGCCTGCTGCCGCAGGCCGCGCCGGACCATCCCGACTGGCCCGTCGTGAACGACCACTGCTTCGCCCGCATCCTGCTCGACAACGCCTGCAACGGGCCGTGGCGCGAGAGCGTGGCGGCGCCGGCCTGGGCCAACATGCCGCCCGACCGGCTCGCGGTCGCGATCGACCTCGGCAACGCCGTGCTCGCCGGCCGCGCCGACCTCGCCCTGCTCAACCGCCGCTCCCTGCTGTGGCGCGGCAAGCGCCGGCTGCCCAAGGCCCCCGAGACCCTGGAGACCGGTTCGCTGCGCCTGCGCCGTTGGCGCCGATCGGACGACGACCCGTTCGCGCGCCTGAACGCCGACCCCGCCGTGATGCGCCATTTCCCGAAGCTGAAATCGCCCACCGAGAGCCTGACCGAGGCGCGGGCGCTCGACCGCCGCTTCGAGGCCGACGGCTTCGGGCCGTGGGCGGTCGAGGAGCCGGGCGGCCCGTTCCTCGGTTTCGTCGGGGCGATGCGGCTGATGCGGTCGATGCCGTTTTCCGGGGGCGAGCGTCCGGGCAGCCTGATCGAGATCGGCTGGCGCCTGAGCCCCGAGGCCTGGGGGCGCGGCATCGCCACGCGCGCCGCGCGCTTGGCGCTCGCCGACCTGTTCGGCCGCTGCGGCCTGCCGAGCGTGGTGGCGTTCACGGCGCTGGCCAACGCGCCGTCGCGACGGGTGATGGAGCGACTCGGCATGGTGCGCGAGGCCGATTTCGACCATCCGGCGCTGACCGCCGGCCACCCGCTGCAGCGGCACGTGCTCTATCGGCTCGCGGCGGCGGATTTTTCCGGAGACTCGGCATGAGCAGCGAGAACGCGCGACCCGTCGCGGTCGTCGGCGGCGGCGCATGGGGCACGGCCCTGGCGAACGCCGCCGCCGCGGCCGGGCGCCCGGTCACCCTGTGGCTGCGCGACGCCCGATCCGCCGCCACCCTCGAAGCCGAGCGTGAGAACCCGCGCTACCTGCCGGGCGTGATGCTGCATCCGCGCATCCGGGCGACGGCCGAGGCCGACGACCTCGCCGCCGCCGAGGCGGTGCTGCTGGTCACGCCTGCGCAGACTTCCCGCGCGGTGCTCGGGCAGCTCGCGCCCGCCTTCGCGCCGGGCACGCCGGTGGTCCTGTGCTCGAAGGGCATCGAGCGGACGACCGGCGCCTTCATGAGCGCGGTGGCGGCCGAGGTGCTGCCGGCGGGTACGCCCGTGGCGGTGCTGTCCGGCCCGAGCTTCGCGGTGGACGTCGCGCGCAACCTGCCGACGGCGGTCACTTTGGCGGCCGCGGATGCGGACCTCGCGGCGCGCCTCGCGCGCCTGCTGTCCGGCCCGGCCTTGCGGCTCTACCACACCGACGACGTCCGCGGCGTCGAGATCGGCGGCGCCGGCAAGAACGTGCTCGCGATCGCATCGGGCATCGTCGCCGGGCGCGGCCTCGGCGAGAGCGCGCGCGCCGCCCTGATCGCCCGCGCCTTCGCCGAGCTGATGCGGTTCGCGCGAAGCTTCGGCGGCCGGCCCGAGACGCTGATGGGCCTGTCGGGGCTCGGCGACCTGGTGCTCACCGCATCCTCCGCGCAATCGCGCAACTTCGCCTTCGGCCTCGCCCTGGGGGCGGGCGCCACGCCGGAAGCCGCCGCCGGCGGCAAGCTCGCCGAGGGCGCCTTCACCGCCACCGCCCTGGTCGGGCTCGCCCGCGGGCAGGGGATCGAGATGCCGATCGCGGAAGCCGTCGCGGCGATCGTGGCCGGGCGGGCGAGCGTCGAGGACGTGGTCGCCGCGCTGCTTGCCCGCCCGCTGAAGGCGGAATCCGAATGACTCCGATCCAGGCCTTCCTCGCGGGCGGCGGCACCGACGGCGCCGGCCGCACGCTGGCCACCGTGCTCGCCTTCGACGACGACCGCATCGAGGCGGTCCACGACTTCATCCAGTGGTGCTTCCCCCTCGAGCAGGCGAGCCGCGCGGTGCCCGGTGCGCCGGTGCTGACGCCGGCGGAGGCGGACTCGATCCGTCGCGATCCGGCCGCCCGCGAGGGCCTGCGCGCGGCGCTCGCGCGGATGCGTCGGTTCTACGCCGACACCGATCGCTGGCTCGCGCCCCACGACCACAACCACCTGCGCATCACCCGCATCCTCACGGCGATCCGCGACCTGCTCGGCGAGGCGGAGGCGCAAGACTTCTACGCGTTCGCGACCGCGCGGAACGCAGGGGCCGGATCGTCGATCAACTTGGCGAGCCTCGCCTTCTGGGCCGCGGCGGTCGGCCGGTCCTGATCTTCGAGCAAGCGACGAGACGCATGCCCCACTGGCTCTACAAGTCCGAGCCCGCGACCTGGTCGTGGGCGCAGCAGGTCGCCGCCGGGGAAACCGGCACGCACTGGAACGGGGTGCGCAACCACCTCGCCAAGAAGCAGCTCATGGCGATGCAGGTCGGCGACCTCGGGTTCTTCTACCACTCGAACGAGGGCAAGGCCGTCGTCGGGATCGTGCGGGTGATCAAGCCGTACTACCCGGATCACACCGACGCGAGCGGCCGGTTCGGCATGGTCGACCTCGCCGCCGTCGAGACGCTGCCGAATCCCGTCACCCTCGACGCGATCAGGGCAGAATCGGCGCTTAAGGACATGGTTCTCGTCAACAACTCGCGCCTCTCGGTGCAGCCGGTGACGGAGGCCGAGTGGGCGCTGGTCCGGGCGATGGGCGGGCTCTGCTGATCGCCGGCCAGGGCATCGTGCGGGGTCGCATCCGCCTCGCGCGAGCCGGACCTTACCGCGCCTGGGGATGCGTCAGGCGGCCCTGGCGGCGGGCTTGGCCCGGACCGACGCCGCGGGCTTCTCCGGCTCCGGGCCGACGGCGACGGCGGCGAGGGTGTCCATCACACGGCTCGCCGGCAGCGTGACGATCACCTCGGTGCCCTCGCGCGGCTTCGACTTCAGCGTGAAGTTTCCGCCATGCAGGTCGACGAGGCCCTTCACGATCGGCAGGCCGAGGCCGGAACCCTGCTCCGCGGTCTTGATCGCCAGCGAACCGCGGCCGAACGAGGACATCACGGTGCCGAGCTCGTCCTCCGGGATGCCGGGGCCGCTGTCCTTGACCGCGACGTACTGGCCGCCGGAGCTGGTCCAGCCGACCTTGATCGTGATCTCGCCGCCCGGCGGCGTGAACTTCACCGCGTTCGAGAGCAGGTTCAGCACCACCTGCCGCAACGCCCGCTCGTCGGCCCAGAGCCGCGGCAGGGTCTCGTCGACGAAGTCCAGGAAGGTCTGGTTCTTGCCGCGCGCCTTGAGCCCCATCATGTGGCGGCATTCCTCGACGATGTGGGCGAGCTTCACCGCCTCCTCGTTGAGCTCGTAGCGGCCGGCCTCGATCCGCGAGAGGTCCAGGATCTCGTTGATGAGGTTCAGGAGGTGCATCCCGCTGTCGTGGATGTCGTTGGAATACTCGCCGTAGCTCGGCGCGGTGTGCGGGCCGAAGACCTCGTTCTTCATCACCTCCGAGAAGCCGAGGATCGCGTTGAGCGGCGTGCGCAGCTCGTGGCTCATGGTGGCGAGGAAGCGCGACTTGGCGAGGTTCGCCTCCTCCGCCCGGCGCCGGGCCTCGTCGGAATTGGCCTTGGCCTCCTCCAGCTCGCCGAACACCGCGTCCTTCTCCGCCCGCGACTGCAGCGCGCCGATGGTCGAGGTGTAGATGCGGCGGGCAAGGCCGAGGAAGAAGATCTGCGAGCCGATCGCCATCGCGACCAGCATCACCGCGTCCATTTGGCGGGTGAAGGCGAGCAGGCACAGGGTCGCCAGGGCCAGCGGCACCAGGGCGGCGACGGCGGCGGCGGGAACGGTGGCGGCCACCATCGTCGCGACCGCGGCCGCGATCACCAGGCCGAACATCGAGAAGTGCCAGCCGCCGACCGCGCCGAGCCCGATCAAAGCCGACCAGCTCAGGCTCTGCAGCACCTCGCCGAAGGCGAAGCGGCGGCGCCAGCGCGCGAGCGACACCGTGTCCGGCTCGGCGCGCAGGAAGCTCCGGCTCATCGACGCGTTGAGGGTGATCATCAGGAAGGCGCACAGCGCCCAGAGCGACGCGACCAGCGGCTCGACCCAGAAGCAGGCGGCGCCGGCCAGCGCCATCGCGAACAGCCCGAGCGGGATGCCCGCGCCGGCGCGATACTGCGCGTAGAGGCGCAGCAGCTCGTAGTCGAACGCCCGTTCGAGGCCCGTCTTCGAGGTCAGCTTCTCGCGGACCGAGCGCATGTCGCGCGCGACGCCACGGCGGCGCACGGCCTCCTCCGACGAAGGACCGCGGCCGCGCTGCACCATCTCGACCGTCAGTTCGGACATCGGCCTCTTCGAAGGCTGGACGTAGGGGGCGCCGGTGCGGGGTGCCCGACCGCAACATGCGGCGGATTGACGATGCGTGGGATGTGTTAAGAACGGCCTGCCGCGAGGGCGAGGATTGTCGCCATCGCGCGAAGCGTGCACTGACGTTCCGGACCGTTCGCGGTTCGTGCGCGGACGCACATCTTGTGGATGCGTCCGAGGATTAGCCATCGACGGCATAAGCTCTGCGCGCGGGAGATCTCGGATGTTGAACCTCACCGTGAACGGCGTCCGGCACACCGTCGACGCCGATCCCGAGATGCCGCTGCTCTGGGCGCTGCGCGACCACCTCGACAAGACCGGAACCAAGTACGGCTGCGGCATCGCGCAGTGCGGCGCCTGCACGGTCCATCTCGACGGCCAGCCGGTCCGCTCCTGCCAGACGAAGATCGGCGACGTCGGCGAGGCCAAGATCACGACGATCGAGGGCATCTCGGGCCGCGTCGCGGAGGCGGTGCAGGGCGCGTGGCGCAAGCTCGACGTCGTCCAGTGCGGCTACTGCCAGTCCGGCCAGATCATGTCCGCGATCGGCCTTCTCACCGACAACCCGAAGCCGTCCGAGGCCGACATCGACGGCGCGATGGACGGCAACATCTGCCGGTGCGGCACCTATCAGCGCATCCGCGCGGCGATCCACGAGGCCGCCCGCACCCTCGCCTGATCCGGCTCGTCCGCGCGTCCCTTCGCGCGGATCGCACGGCCCGTCGCTCGCCCCCTTCGAACGCCCTTCGCCCGTTCCCGAACTGACCGGAGCCACGCCATGCTGAAGATCCGTCAGACGGACCCGCGCTCCCCGCGCGCGACCCGCCGCAGCTTCCTCGCCGGCGCCGCCGCCGCGACGGGCGCGATCGTCATCGGCTTCCGCCTCGATCTGAAGAACACCGCCCGCGCCGCCGCCGGCCCCGACCTGTCGGGGGTGAAGGCCGATCCGAACGCCTTCGTGCGGATCGGCGCCGACGACACCGTGACGGTGATCATCAAGCACCTCGACATGGGGCAGGGCAACACCACCGGCCTCGCCACCATCCTCGCCGACGAGCTCGATGCGGACTGGTCGCGGGTGCGCACCGAGTTCGCGCCGGCCGACGCCGCCCGCTACAACAACCTGCTGATGGGCCCGATCCAGGGAACCGGCGGCTCGACGGCGATCGCCAATTCCTGGTTCCAGCTGCGCAAGGCCGGCGCCGCCGCCCGCGAGATGCTGGTCGCGGCCGCCGCCTACCAGTGGAAGGTGCCGGCGGCCGAGATCACCGTCGCGAACGGCGTCGTCCGGCACGCGGCCTCAAGCCGGCAGGCCCGGTTCGGCGAGTTGGCCGCCTCCGCCGCGACGCTTCCGGTGCCGCAGGAGCCGCGCCTGAAGGACCCGAGCCAGTGGACGCTGATCGGCCAGCGTACGCCGCGCCTCGATTCCGCGGCCAAGACCGACGGCAGCGCCGTCTACGCCCTCGACATCCGTCGGCCCGGCCAGGTCACCGCCGTCGTCGCCCGCCCGCCGCGCTTCGGCGGCACGGTGAAGAGCTTCGACGACGCTGCGACCCGCAAAGTCGCGGGCGTCGTCGACGTCGTCGCGATTCCCTCCGGCGTCGCGGTCGTCGCCAAGGACACCTGGTCGGCGATGAAGGGCCGGGAGGCGCTGAAGGTGGTGTGGGACGACGGCGCGGCCGAGACGCACTCCTCCGACGCGATCCTCGCCGGCTACCGCGAGCAGGCCAAGCGCCCCGGCCTCGTCGCCTCCGAGCGCGGCGACCCGGAGGCCGGCATCAAGGGCGCAGCCAAGGTCCTGGAGGCGGAGTTCACCTTCCCCTACCTGGCGCACGCCGCATTGGAGCCGCTGAACGCGACGATCGAGCAGGCGCCGGACGGCGGCTACGACGTCTATGCCGGCCTGCAGTTCCAGACGATCGAGCAGGCCGCGGTCGCCGCCGTGATGGGCACCACCACCGACAAGGTCCGCCTGCACACGCAATGGGCCGGCGGCTCGTTCGGCCGGCGCGCGACGCCGACCGCCGACTACATCGCCGAGGCCGCGACCATCCTCAAGGCGACCCGGGCCAGAGCGCCGGTCCACCTCGTCTGGACCCGCGAGGACGACATGTCCGGCGGCTACTACCGCCCCACGGTCTACCACAAGGTCCGCGCCGGGCTCGACGCCAAGGGCGGGATCGTCGGATGGCAGCACGTGATGATCGGCAAGTCGATCATGATCGGCTCGCCGTTCGAGGCGATGATCGTCAAGAACGGCATCGATTCGACCACCGTCGAGGGCGCCTCCGACACCGCCTACGCGCTCCCGGCCTACCGCTTCGAGGTCCACAACGCCCGCGAGGGCGTGCCGGTCCTGTGGTGGCGCTCGGTCGGGCACAGCCACACCGCGCAGGCGATGGAGGTGTTCATCGACGAGCTGGCGCATGCCGCCGACGTCGACCCGCTCGCCTACCGGCTCTCGCTTCTGACCGGAGCCCCGCGCCTCTCGGGCGTCCTCAAGCTCGCCGCCGAGAAGGCGGACTGGGACGCCGGCAGCAAGGCCAACGGCAAGGGCCGCGGCCTCGGCATCGCCGCCCACGAATCGTTCGGCTCCTACGTGGCGATGGTCGCCGACATCACGGCGGAGGACGCCAAGGTGAAGGTCAACCGCATCGTCGCGGCGGTCGACGTCGGCGTGGCGGTGAACCCGGACGTGATCCGCGCCCAGGTCGAGGGCGCGGTCGGCTTCGCGCTGTCGTCGGTGATGCGCAACCGCATCACGCTCAAGGACGGCGTGGTGCAGGAGAAGAACTTCGACACCTACGAGCCGACGCGGATGAGCGAGATGCCCGTGGTCGAGGTCCACATAATGCCGTCCTCGGCGGCACCGACCGGCATCGGCGAGCCGGGCGTGCCGGTTCTCGCGCCGTCGATCTCCAATGCGATCTTCGCCGCGACCGGGCAGCGCCTGCGCTCGCTGCCGCTCGATCTGGCCGGCTTGAAGGGCGTGTGAGGTTCGACACGCCGCGGATGCGGGGCAGGGCGTAGCGTCGGCCCGCTTCCCAGAGCTTCGAACCCAACTGCAACCACGGCGCGGGCCTCGTCCCGCGCCGTTTCTTTTGGTCGCGTCGGTCTGGGCTCGCCGAAGCGCGGCGCGGTGCCCATGTCGCATCCAGCATGGACACCGCCTTCGACCGCACCGCCGCGCGCCTGCGCGCCTGCCGGATCTGCCGCGACGCGCCGCTCTACGGGCCGCCGCTGCCGCAGGAACCGCGCCCGATCGTCCAGGGGACCGCCACGGCGCGGCTGTGCATCGCCAGCCAGGCGCCCGGAACGCGGGCGGACCGCACCGGCATCCCGTTCATGGACCCGTCGGGGGTGCGCCTCCGGTCCTGGCTCGGTCTCGACGAGTCCGCCTTCTACGACGCGAGCCGGGTGTCGATCGTGCCGATGGGCTCGTGCTTCCCGGGGCTCGATGCCAAGGGCGGCGACAAGCCGCCGCGGCGCGAATGCGCCGAGCGCTGGCGCGACGAGCTCTTCGCCGGCCTGCCGCATCTCGAGCTCGTCCTGGTGATCGGCCAGTACGCGCAGGCGTGGCACCTCGGCAAGATGCCGGACGGGCTCACCGGCACGGTGCGGCGCTGGCGCCAGATCCTCGCCGAGCCGCGTGCCCCGCGTGTGCTGCCGCTGCCCCATCCGTCCTGGCGCAACAACGGCTGGCTCAAGCGGGAGCCCTGGTTCGAGGCCGAGCTTCTGCCGGTGCTGAAGGCCGAGGTGGCCCGCGTCATGGCGGGCGGGGTCACGGCGAACGGAGTCATGGCTTCCGGTGTCATGGCTGCCCCCGCGGGGGCGCGATTGACACCGCACCCGGCCGCGTGATCGGGAACTGCGATGCGAGATCAGCCGAACCCGAGCCCGACCGACCCGCGCGACCGCCTCATCGTCGCCCTCGACCTCGACGACCCGGCGGCGGCCCGCGCGCTGATCGACCGGATCGGGGACGCGGCGACGTTCTACAAGATCGGCTACCGCCTGGCCTATGCCGGCGGCCTGTCGCTGGTGCCGGAACTCGCCGCGCGCGGGCTCAAGGTCTTCCTCGACCTGAAGCTGCACGACATCGGCAACACGGTGGAGGAGGGGGTGCGTGCGCTCTCCGGCCTCGGCGCGACCTTCCTGACGGTGCATGCCTACCCGCAGACCATGCGCGCGGCGGTGCGCGGGCGCGGCGCGTCCGACCTGAAGATCCTCGCGGTGACGGTGCTCACCTCCTACGACGAGGGCGACGCGCGCGAATCCGGCTACGCGCTGCCGATCTCCGACCTCGTCGCGCACCGGGCCTTCCAGGCGGCCGAGGCCGGCATCGACGGCATCGTCTGCAGCGCCTTCGAGGCGGAGGCCGTCCGCACCGTCGTCGGCCCGGGCAGCCTGATCGTGACGCCGGGCATCCGCCCGGCCGGCAGCGCCGCCGGCGACCAAAAGCGGGTGATGACCCCGGGCCAGGCGCGCGCGGCGGGCATCGACCATGTCGTCGTCGGCCGCCCGATCACCGCTGCCGCAGATCCGCGCGCCGTGGCACAAGCGATCCTCGCCGAGATGGCAGCACAGGAGTGACGAGAATGACGCGCGGCTACTGGATCGTCCGGGTCGATGTGCGGGACGCGGAGGCCTACAAGGACTACGCCGCCTCGAACGGCGCCGCCTTCGCCGAGTTCGGCGGCCGCTTCCTCGTGCGCGGCGGACGCTTCGAGGCGGTGACCGGGACGGCGCGTGCCCGCAACGTGGTGATCGAGTTCGCGAGCTACGACGACGCGCTCGCCTGCTGGAAGTCGGACAGCTACCAAGCCGCGCGCGCTAAGCAGAAGAACGGCGCCGACGCCGACATCCTGATCATCGAGGGCTACGACGGCGAGCAGCCGAACGTCGGCATCGCGCCGGAGCCGGCCAACCCCGCATCGGAGTGACCGACCCGTCTCAGCGGCCGGCCGGTCGCAGGCTTCGCAGCAGGAACGCGATCATCACGTCGAGGTCCGGCACGGGCGCGTCGGGATACTGGCTGACCAGCAGCGGATGGCTGTAGCGCGCGATCGCCGTGTGCAGGCAGCGCGCCGTGCCGGCCGGATCGTCCGTCTCGAACTCGCCGCGCGCGACGCCGTCGACGACGATCCGCTCGAACACCGCCCCGATCCGGTCGACGTGGTGGCGGCAGACCTCCCAGCTCTCGCTCATCGCCGCCTCGATCATCTCGTGCATGCGCGGGAAGGCGCGGCAGCGCTCGGAGGTGTCGCGGTACAAGGCCCCGATCACCGCCGTCAGGCGGTCCGCGGCGCGCGAGCCCGGGGCGTCGGCGATCGTCGAGATCAGCGCCTCGACCTCGCCGACCAGGCGCTCGACCACCGCCTCGTTGATCGCCTTCTTCGAGTCGAAGAACCGGTAGACGTTGGCCGGGCTCATCTTCAGCGTCTTGGCGATGTCGGCGACGGTGGTCTTCTGGTAGCCGATCTCGCGGAACGAGCGCTCGGCCGTCGCCAGGATCCGGCAGCGCGTCGTCGGCGCGCTCTCGTCGCTCTGGATGCGTTCTAGGTCGACGGCGATGGTCATGGACCGAGCGTATGCCGCAATCCGGCAAAGCGTCAAAATGTCGGACCGCGCACCTGTGAGGAACCGGGCCGCGACGCCGGAATTGGCCCGCTGAAACGGCCCGATGGCGGGGCCGGACCACCTCCAGCAGCGAAGCCGGCACCGATGAAGCTCGAAGGCAAGAAGGCCCTGATCACCGGTGCGGATTCCGGGATCGGCCGGGCCACCGCACTCCTGTTCGCGCAGCACGGCGCGGACGTCGCGATCACCTACAACACCGACGCGGACGGCATCGCCGAGACCGCGCGCCTGGTCGAGGAGACCGGGCGCCGGGCGCTGGTGATCCAGAACGACGTCGGCGACCCGGCCTCCGTCACCGCCACCTTCGACCGCATCGCCAGCGACCTCGGGCCGATCGACATCCTGGTGGCCAATGCCGGGCAGGCGATGAGCGGGATGGCGGTGGCGGACATGGAGGATGCGCGGCTGGAGCAGATCCTGCGCGTGAACCTGATGGGGCCGCTGTTCTGCGCCCGCGCCTTCATCAAGCTGCGCCGGGTGCAGGGCGGCCGCGGCAAGATCGTGATGGTCTCGTCGGTCGCGCAGCACTTGCCGACGCCGGAAAGCGCGCCCTACGGCATGTCGAAGGCGGGCGTCGGATCGCTCTGCCGAAGCCTGTCGCGCGAGCTCGCCGAGGACAAGATCAACGTCAACAACGTCGCGCCCGGCCTGATCGAGACGCCGATGACCGCCGACCGCTTCGAGGACCCGAAGGTGCTCGACAAGTCGCTCGAGCGGATCCCGTGGCATCGCGCCGGGCAGCCCGACGACATCGCCAAGGCGATCCTCTACCTCAGCAGCGACGATGCCGACTACGTCACCGGGCACACCCTCGTCGTCGACGGCGGCCTGACGATGCAGTGGGGCGGCGCCTGAACCGCGACCGGTCGTTTCGACCGCGTCCCTCGCATGATCCCGGCAGCGTTAACAGGATGGTAGCGGACTTCAGTCACATCTGAGGGTATGCTGTTCCAGTTCAGAACCAGAGCCCCAGCGCGCACCATCGACGCCTCCACGCCAGTGGAGGCGATCGAGCAGCCCAAGCCCGTGGCGCCCGTGGCGGCGCGTCTCGACGGCGACGTCGTGAACGCCATCGAGGAAGACGTCCGCTCCGCGATCGAAGGGGTGAGCCGCTCGATCGAGACTGCGCAGAGCGACGTCGCCGAGATGAAGGGCGGCCTCTCCGCGATCCGGGCGCAGATGGACGACCTCGTCCAGGTCTCGCGGAACGCGGCCGCCGCGACCGCGAGCCTCGCCGGCCAGACCGGAAGCCTGTCGACCCTCGCGAGCCAGACCGCCGCGGCCATGTCGCAGGCCGGCGGTCATCTCGACCATGCCGGCGATCGCGGCTCCGAGGCGCGCGCCCTGATCGCGACGCTGGCCCAGGCCGGCAACGAGATCGCCGGCATCGTCGACACGATCGCCGCGGTGGCGCGGCAGACGAACCTGCTCGCGCTGAACGCCACGATCGAAGCCGCCCGCGCCGGCGAGGCCGGGCGCGGCTTCGCGGTCGTCGCCGCCGAGGTCAAGGCGCTCTCGGTCGAGACGGCGCGGGCGGCCGAGGAGGTGCGGACCCGCGTCCTGCGCCTCCGGGAAGGCGCCGCCGCCTCCGGCGCCGCGATCGAGGCCGCGGCCGGGGCCATCGAATCGGTCCGCCCGTCCTTCGCCAGCGTCCGGGAGATCGCCGACATCCAAGCCCGCACGGTCACGAGCATCGTCGACGAGGCGACCCGCACCTCGGACCTCGTCGCGCATCTCGACGCGGATGCGGGCTCGGCCAGCGCCGCCGCGTTCGACCTCGACCGCCAGGCGGAGCGCATGCAGTCGGCCACCGCGTCCGCGGCCGAGCAGGCCGGCCGCCTGGGCCAGCGCTTCGTCACCGTGGTCCGCCAGAGCGAGCTCGGCGACCGGCGCCGGTTCGATCGTTACCCGACCGACCTCCAGGTCCGCCTGCCGGATGGGCGCAGCACCCGCACGGTCGATCTGAGCGAGGGCGGCGTCCTGCTGCGCGCGCCGGAGGGGGAAGCCATCGCGGTCGGCGCCGGCATCGTCATCGCGATCGACACCGTCGGCGAGGTCCAGGCGCAGGTGGTGGCGACGAGCGCGATGGGGGTGCACTGCGCGTTCCAGGCGAACGACGAGGCGTTCCGCGACAAGCTGCTGGCGAAGATCGCGTCGATCCACGCGGAGCACGCGCCCCTGATCGTCAAGGTCCAAACCCTGGCGGCGCAGGCCGCGTCGATCCTTGAAGGAGAGCTGGCCGCGGGGCGCGTGTCGGAGGCGGCCCTGTTCGACACCGACTACCAGCCGATCGCCGGCTCGAACCCGGCGCAGTTCATGACGCGCTCGGTCGAGCCGATCGTGCGGTTGCTCGGACCGATCCTCGAGGAGGAACTCGGGCGGGACGAGCGGATGATGTTCTGCATCCTGACCGACCGCAACGGCTTCCTGCCGTTCCACAACCGGGTCTACTCGCAGCCGCAGCGCAGCGACGACCCGATGTGGAACCACGTCAACGCGCGGAACCTGCGGATCTTCGACGACCGGACCGGCATCACGGCGGCGCGTTCGATGCGGCCGGTGACGCTTCAGGTCTACCGACGCGAACTCGGCACCCAGATCATCATGGTGACCGAGGTCGACGCACCGCTGAAGATCAAAGGGCGCCACTGGGGCGGCTGCCGGACCGCCTATCGCTTGTGACCGACGCGGGCCGGAGGACCCGCATCACCCTGATCGATCGAACGCCGAAAAAGCAGACGGCTTACGAACCGAACTGCGAGCCGAGCTGCTCGAGGTATTCGGCGAGGTCGACGCCGCCGACGCGCTTGCCGTAGTCGAAGCGCATGCCCTGGCGGATGTCGACCGCCGCGCTCTTGGTCGTCAGCGTGAACGGGCGGACGCAGACCCAGGCGCCGTCGCGGCGATGTTCGAAGTATCCGAGGATTTCGTGCTTGGCCATGTCTCGGTCCCGTACGGATTTTCGGGATAACGAGCACGGCCCGACTTCGTTCGATGCGCGCGGAGATTTATCCGCATCTTACCGTCAAGCTTTGGTCTTTGCAGGGCAGCACGTGTTTGCTGCGAGGCAACATGGTGACGCATGACGAACCTTGTTCCGACGCGCATGAGCTGGGCGCTTCGTCGATCGCCGCCTCCCGCGCGTCCCTGGTGCCGAGATGCCGCGCAGCGACACCGCAGACGGCCGCGTGATCCCAAGAGCTTGCTGGTTACGAGGTCCACTCGGCGCGATCACATCAGCACGCGGTGATGGGTAAGAGCGAGGCCGGTCGCAACGCCGGCCGCTCGCCGCGTTCAGCCGCCCGGCTTGGCGGCGTTGACGAGGTCCGGGGGCGTGATCTCGGGCAGCGCGATCGCCTGCGACGCATCCGGCCGCGTCCGGCGTCGCATCGGCGCGAGGGCCTGCGGCTGGCCGGTCTCGAGCGCGCGCTCGATCGCGGCGAGGATGCGGACGTCGGCCAGCCCCTCCTCGCCGTCCGGCTCCGGCACGCGGCCGTTCAGGATGCAATCCGAGAAGTACCGCGTCTCGGCCCCGAACTGGTCGACGCTCGGATAGGACAGGGCTTCGGTCTCGCCGCCACGGGTCAGCTCGCCCGCGAGCGACTGGCCGAAGGTGAAGCCCGGCGCCATCAGGAGGTCGCCCTCGGTCCCGGCGATGCGGTAGGCGTCGACCGAATCGGTCTCGTAGGAGACGGTGAACTGCGCGAGGCGGTCGCCGGGGAAACGGAGCGTGACCGCGACGGTGCCGTGGAAGGCGTAGGGGCTTCCCGGCCGGCGGGTACCGTGGGCGTGGACCTCGACCGGCTCGTCGGCGAACAGGTTGCGCACGGCGTTGATCGGATAGGTACCCATGTCCGGCACCGGCCCGGCCCAGTAGCCCTGATGCGCGCGGTGGTTCTCGATCGCGACGTGCTGGCCGAAGGTTGCGGTGAAGACCAGCGGCTCGCCGATCGCGCCGGTCCGCACCCGCTCGATCGCGTCGAGGGTGCCGGGCTCGAAGTGCAGGCGGTAGGCCAGCATCAGCCGGGCGTTGCCGCGCTCGGCCGCGGCGATGATCGCCTCGCACTCGGCGACGCTCGTCGCCATCGGCTTCTCGAGCAGCACATGGATGCCGGCCTCCAGCGCGGGCACGGCGAATTCGCGGTGCATCCCGTTCGGCAGCGCGAGGTAGACCGCATCGAACAGGCCGGAGGCCAGAGCCTCGGCGTAGCGGTCGTAGGAGAAGGTGGTCAGGCGATAGCGTTCGCCGAGCGAAGCGGCCTTCTCCGGATCGCCGGTGACCAGCGCCGTGATCGTGGAATTGCCGGTCTGCGCCACCGCCGGCATGAAGGCGGCCTGCGAGATCCAGCCGCCGCCGACCACCGCGTAGCGGATCGCCTTCGCATCACTCATGGTCGCCCCCGGGTTACGCCGATGCAGGCGCAACGCGAGGTGCGAGCCGAGGTTTCCGAACGCTCGCGGCGCGGAGGCGGTTTCGCGTCAGGCGGCGGGCTTCAGCGCGCCGATGTTGTCGTGGAAGTCGGGCCCGTTGGTGGTCTTCGCCACGTGGCCGGCGCGGACGAGGTAGTCGCCGAAGCGCTCGCCCGGATTGCGGCCGCGCGCGTAGTCGGCGAAGAGCGGGTCGAGGGTGTCGCGGATCTCGTCGGCCTTCACGTCCTCGCGGTAGAGCTTGCCCAGCCGCGAGCCGTCGAAGGCGGCGCCGAGGTAGAGGTGGTAGCGCTCGGGGCCGCGGCCGACGAGGCCGATCTCGGCGATGAACGGGCGGGCGCAGCCGTTCGGGCAGCCGGTCGAGCGGATCGTGATCTCGTCGTCCTGCAGGCCGTGGCGGGCGAGGCTCGCCTCCAGCTCGGTCATCAGGTCGGGCAGGTAGCGCTCGCTCTCGGCCAGGGCGAGGCCGCAGGTCGGCAGCGCGACGCAGGCGATCGAATTGCGCCGCAGGGCGCCGGCGCCCTTGGTCAGGCCGTATTCGTCGACCAGCGCCTCGATCGCCGCCCGCTTCTCGGAGGGCACGTTGGCGATGATCACGTTCTGGTTGCCGGTGAGGCGGAAGTCGCCCTCGTGCTCGGTGGCGATCCGGCGCAGGCCGCTCAGGAACTTGGGGCCGTCCTCGTAATCCTTGATCCGGCCCGACGGCACGTACAGCGTCAGGTGATGGCGGCCGTCGTCGCCTTCGGTCCAACCGTAGCGGTCGCCGTTACCGGTGAAGGTGAACGGCTTCGGGTCGGCGAAGGCCTTGCCGACGCGCTTCTCGACCTCGGCGCGAAACGCCTTCAGGCCGTAGCGCTCGATCGTGTACTTGAGCCGGGCGTTCTTGCGGTTGGTGCGGTTGCCCCAGTCGCGCTGCACCGTCATCACCGCTTCGGCGACCTTCACCGCCTCGTCCGGCTTGCAGAACAGCATCAGGTCGGCGGTGCGCGGGAAGGTGTCCGGCTCGCCGTGGGTCATGCCCATGCCGCCGCCGACGGTGACGTTCCAGCCGGTGAGCTTGTTGGCCTTGTCGAGGATCGCGATGAAGCCGAGGTCGTGCGCGAACACGTCGACCTCGTTCGAGGGCGGCACCGCGACGACGATCTTGAACTTCCGCGGCAGGTAGGTCTTGCCGTAGACCGGCTCGAACTCCTCCTCGCCGCCGACGACCTTCTCGCCGTCGAGCCAGATCTCGCGCCAGGCATTGGTCCGCGGCAGCAGCGAATCGGAGATGTCCTTGGCCAGCTCGTAGGCCGCGGCGTGCGCGTGGGTCTGGGCCGGGTTGGTCGCGGCCATGACGTTGCGGTTGACGTCGCCGCAGGCGGCGATGGTGTCGAGCAGCGCGGCGTCGATCGCCGCCATGGTGCGCTTGAGGTTCGACTTGATCACGCCGTGATACTGGAAGGTCTGGCGCGTCGTCGCGCGGATCGCGTCGCCGGCATAGGTCGTGGCGATGTCGTCCAGCGCCAGCCACTGCTTCGGGCTGATGACGCCGCCGGCGATGCGCAGGCGGATCATGAAGGCGTAGGCCTTGTCGAGCTTCTTCTTGGTCCGCTCCGGGCGCAGGTCGCGATCGTCTTGCAGGTACATCCCGTGGAACTTCACGAGCTGGCCGTCATCGTCGGAGATCGCGCCGGTGGCGTGCTTGAGCAGCCCGTCGGCGAGACCGCCGCGGAGATAGCCGCTGGCGATCTTCAGGTGCTCGTTGTGCGCGAGCCCCGCCGCCCGCGCGGCCTCCGCCTCGTCGATCGGGCGGCCGGTCGGCGGGGTCTCGTAGACGCGCTCGGAAGCAGGCTTGTGGTCGTCCATGGCGGTGATCCGTCTCGATTCGTTTCGACTGCCGACGCATCTCCCTCCCCCCTTTGCGGGGGAGGGTGGCCCCTGCGTCAGCAGGGGTCGGGAGAGGGGAGCGCCGTATCCGGCATCGTCGCTCCCCTCTCCCGACCCGCTTCGCGGGCCACCCTCTCCCGCAGGGGGGAGAGGGAAGAGGTGGCGTCAGTACACGTCCTGCTGGTAACGGCCGGCGCGCTCAAGGGCCGACACCGCCGCTGCGGCATCGTCGGCACTCAGGCCCTTCACCGCCGCGTAGGCGTTCTCGACCGCGACGCGGACGTCCTTGGCCATCGCCTTGGCGTCGCCGCAGACGTAGAGGTGCGCGCCGCCCTCCAGCCACTCCACCAGTTCCTCGCGATGCTGGTCGATGCGGTGCTGCACGTAGAGCTTCTCCGGCTGGTCGCGCGAGAACGCCACGTCGATCTTGGTAAGCGAGCGGTCCTCCAGCGCCTCCTGCCATTCGAGCTGGTACAGGAAGTCGTGGGTGAAGTGCCGGTCGCCGAAGAACAGCCAGGAGCGGCCAGTGGCCTCGACCGCGCGGCGCTCCTGCACGAAGGCGCGGAACGGGGCGACGCCGGTGCCGGGCCCGACCATGATGATGTCGGTCGCCGGGTCGGCGGGCAGGCGGAAGTGGCGGTTCGGCTTCAGGCGGACCCGGAGCTTGGCGCCGTCCGACATCCGGTCGGCGACGTGGGTCGAGGCGACTCCGGTCCGCGCCCGGCCGTGGGTCTCGTACCGCACGGCGGCGATCACAAGGTGGACCTCGTCGTCGACTTCCTTGCGCGAGGAGGCGATCGAGTAGGCGCGCGGCGGCAGCGGACGGGTGATGCCGCCGAGATGCTCGGCGGTCAGGGCCGCCGGGTAGGTCTCGATCAGGTCGATGAGGTGGCGGCCCTCGATCCAGGCGCGGACCTCGCCGCTCTCGATCAGCCGCTTGGCCTCGTCGTGCCCGGTCGCCTTCACGAAGCGCTCGACCGTGGCGGCCGAGAGGGTGGTGATGTCGCGCTCGGCGAGCAGCGAGCGGCGTAGGGCCTCGTCGCCGGTCAGGCCGGTCGCCTTCAGGATCTCCTCGACCAGGGCCGGGTCGTTCTCCGGGTAGATCTCGAGCGAGTCGCCGGGCTCGTAGGCGGGCGCGCCGTCCTCGAAGGCCAGCGCGAGGTGGATCGTCTCCTTGTCCGAGCGCGACGAGTTGAGGTTCACGTGCTCGACCACCTCGACCACGACCGGCTCGCGGCTCGGCTCGGCATCCTCGTCCTCGGCAGCCGTGGCGCGGGCGAAGTCGACCGCCACGACGTTGTCGGCGGCGACCGGGGCCGGCGCCAGCGCCTTCAGCGTGTCCTTGATCCAGGCGGCGGCCGGCGTCTCGTAGTCGAGGTCGAGGTCGGCGCGCTCGGCCGCCCGCTTGCCGCCCAGCGCCTCGAAGCGCGCGTCGAGCGCCTTACCGATGGCGCAGAACTCGGCGTAGGAGGTGTCGCCGAGCGCGAGCACCGCGAACTCGACGCCGTCGAGGCGCGGGGCGCCGTCGCCCATCAGGGCGTTGTAGGCGTGGGTCGCGCGGGCGGGCGGCTCGCCTTCGCCCCAGGTCGCAGCGATGGCGACGAGCTTGCCGGCCTTCGGCAGCACGGCGAGGTCGAGGTCGGCGAAGTCGATGACCTTCGGCTTGAAGCCCTGCTTGCGCGCGAGCTTGGCGACGGTGCCGGCCAGGGCCTCGCAGTTGCCGGATTCGCTGGCGTAGATGATCGTCAGCGGCTCGGCGGCCTTCGGCGGAGCGGCCGGTGCCGCCGCAGGCTGCCCGCCGGCCGCGTCGATCCCGGCGAGGAAGCCGGCGAGCCAGGCGCGCTGGATCGCGGTGGCGCTGCCGAGCACGGCGTCGAGGCTGGCCCGCTCGCTGTCGCCGAACGGCGCGGTGCGGGGAAGAAGGCTTTGGCGTGACATCGGAAGACCATGTCGTGGGGCGGAAGGCCCCTGTCAACGGGAAAACGTCCGTTTTACAGAACGCTTGATTTGGAGAAGGAGTCGATCGTCGTTGCGGCGCAAAAAAGAACTTTATTCTCCGACCGCCACGAGGGTCGGCGGCAATCCCTGGATCTGGCGGCCGTTCGTCGGTGGCGCGGGCAGCGGCAGGGCCGTCGTCGACTTCACCTTCTCCATCGCGAAGCGCGAGGTGACGTTCTTCAACGGCAGCGTCGCAATCAGGCGCTTATAGAACGTGTCGTAGGCGCTCATGTCGGCCACGACGACGCGGAGCATGTAATCGACATCGCCGGCCATGCGGTAGAATTCCAGCACCTCGGGCATCGCCGAGACGGTGCCGGCGAATCGCTCCAGCCACTCGCGCGAATGGTCGGCGGTCTCGATCGAGACGAACACGGTGAGCCCGAGGCCGAGCTTGACCGGGTCAAGCACGGCGACGCGGCGGTCGATCACCCCGTCGGCCTCGAGGCGCTGGATGCGCTTCCAGCACGGGGTCTGCGACAGGCCGACCCGCTCGCCGATCGCGGCGATCGACAGGGTCGCGTCCGTCTGCAGCAGCGCCAGGATCTTCAGATCGATCGAATCCACGGCCAACCTCGCATCTCGACGTCGCTTCGCCATGCGGCCCATGCAGGGCGCCCATGAGAAGGAACTTCCATTTCCGCGCAACCGATCCCGATTGCGGCGTGTTGCCAGGGCTTACTGCATCGCAGCGCAGGGAATCCGGGCCTCGCGGCGGCGCCTTGACACCGTTCGTTATAGCGAACATCTCAGGGAACAACCAGTGCCCCTGGCACGACCCGGCCCGCGAACGAACAGGCGATGACCCTTCCCACCCCCCAGGCGGCGGCCGATCTCGCCGCCCAGCTCAAGCTCCTCGACCTCAAGGGGCGGATCGCGCTGATCGAGGCGACGATTTCCGGACGCCTCGTCTTCACCACGAGCCTCGGCATCGAGGATCAGGCGCTGACGCACGCGCTCGCGATGGCCAAGGGCCGGACCGAGATCGTCACCCTGGATACCGGGCGGCTCTATCCCGAGACCTACGACGTCTGGGCGGAGACGGAATCGGCTTACGGCATCCGCATCCGCGCCTACGCCCCCGAGCGGCGATCCGAGGAAGCGTTCGTGCGCGAGTCCGGTATCAACGGCTTCCGCCACTCGGTCGAGGCGCGGCAGGCCTGCTGCGGCTTCCGCAAGGTCGAGCCGCTGGGCCGCGCCCTCGACGGGGCGGCCGGCTGGCTCACCGGCCTGCGCGCCGGCCAGTCCGCCAACCGCGCCGACACGCCGCTCGCGGAGTTCGACGAGAGCCGCAACTTGATCAAGCTCAATCCGCTGGCCGACTGGACGCGCGAGGACGTCGACCGTTTCGTGCGCGACAACTACGTGCCCTACAACGTGCTGCACGATCGCGGCTTCCCCTCCATCGGCTGCGCCCCGTGCACCCGTGCCGTCCGCGTCGGCGAGCCGGAGCGTGCCGGCCGCTGGTGGTGGGAGCAGGAATCCAAGAAGGAATGCGGTTTGCACGTCCACGTGCCCGAGGCCGACGTCGCGCCCGGCGAGGAAGCCGCGGCATTCGAGACCACGCAATCCCACAGACCGGAGATGGCCCGATGAGCGCCGCACCCGCGATCCAGGCGCAAGCCGGCAGCCGCCTCACGCACCTGCAGCGGCTGGAAGCCGAGAGCATCCACATCTTCCGGGAGACGGTCGCCGAGACCGAGAACCCAGTGATGCTCTACTCGATCGGCAAGGATTCGTCGGTGCTGCTGCACCTGGCGCTGAAGGCGTTCGCCCCCGGCCGCCTGCCGTTCCCGCTGATGCACATCGACACGACCTGGAAGTTCCGCGAGATGATCGCCTTCCGCGACACCCGCGCGAAGGAGCTCGGCCTCGACCTGATCGTCCACACCAACCAGGACGGGCTCGCCCGCGGCGTCGGCCCGATCAGCCACGGCTCGGAAGTCCACACCGACGTGATGAAGACGCAGGCGCTGCGGCAGGCGCTCGACAAGCACAAGTTCGACGCGGCCTTCGGCGGCGCCCGCCGCGACGAGGAGGCCTCGCGCGCCAAGGAGCGGATCGTCTCCCTGCGCACGGCCCAGCACCGCTGGGACCCGAAGCGCCAGCGGGCCGAGCCCTGGCACCTCTACAACCTGCGCAAGAAGCGCGGCGAGAGCCTGCGCATCTTCCCGCTCTCCAATTGGACCGAACTCGATATCTGGCTCTACATCGAGCAGGAGCGGATCCCGATCGTGCCGCTCTACTTCGCAGAGCCGCGGCCGGTGGTCGAGCGCGACGGGCAGCTGATCATGGTCGACGACGACCGCCTGCCGCTGGAGCCCGGCGAGACGCCGACCTTGCGCAAGGTCCGCTTCCGCACGCTCGGCGACTATCCGCTCACCGGCGCGGTCGAGAGCGGCGCCGACACGCTGCCGGCGATCATCGGCGAGACGCTGGCCGCCCGCACCTCGGAGCGGCAGGGCCGGGTGATCGACAAGGACGGCGCCGGCGCCATGGAGCGCAAGAAGCAGGAAGGCTACTTCTGATGACGGTCCACCCCTCCAAGGACGCGTTCGACGCGCCCGAGTTCGGCTACGCGTCGTTCCTGGCCGCGCATCAGAGCAAGGAAGTCCTGCGCTTCATCGCCTGCGGCTCGGTGGACGACGGCAAGTCGACGCTGATCGGCCGCCTGCTGCACGACACCAAGCAGATCTTCGACGACCAGATCACCGCGCTTCAGCGCGATTCGAAGAAGCACGGCACGCAAGGGCAGGAGGTCGACCTGGCGCTTCTCGTCGACGGCCTCCAGGCCGAGCGCGAGCAGGGCATCACCATCGACGTCGCCTATCGGTTCTTCTCCACCGACAAGCGCTCGTTCATCGTCGCCGACACGCCAGGCCACGAGCAGTACACCCGCAACATGGCCACCGGCGCCTCGACCGCCGACGTGGCTGTGATCCTGGTCGACGCCCGCCAGGGCCTGACCCGCCAGACCCGGCGCCATGCCCTGCTGGTCTCGATGCTCGGCATCCGCCGCGTCGTGCTCGCCATCAACAAGATGGACCTCGTCGGCTGGTCGCAAGCCACCTTCGACGGGCTGGTGGCGGGCTTCTCCGCCTTCACCCGCGATTTCGGCTTCGTCGAGGTCCGGGCGATCCCGCTCTCGGCCAAGAACGGCGACAACGTCGTGCTGCCGGCGGTCTCCGCGCCGTGGTACCAGGGTGGCCCGCTGCTGGCCTATCTCGAGAGCGTGCCGGTGCACGAGGAGGCGCTGGCCGCGCCGTTCCGCATGGCGGTGCAGTGGGTCAACCGCCCGAACTCTGAGTTCCGCGGGTTCTCGGGCCTCATCGCCGCCGGCACGGTGAAGCCGGGCGACCCGGTGGCGATCGCCCCGTCTGCGCGCACCTCCACGGTGGCGCGGATCGTCGGCCCGGACGGCGATCTCGCCAGCGCCCAAGAGGGCCAGTCGGTCACCCTGGTGCTCGCCGACGAGGTCGACGCCTCGCGCGGCAGCGTCATCGCCGCCGCCTCGCATCCGATGCAGGTCTCCGACACCCTCGACGTACGCCTGTTCTGGGCCGCCGAGACCGAGCTCGCCCCCGGCACGGCGCTGCTCGCCAAGGTCGGCACCGTCACGGCCAACGCCGTGGTGGACCGCATCCGCAACCGCATCGACCCCGAGACCGGGCAGCCCGGCCCGGCCGAGAAGCTCGTCGCCAACGACGTCGCCGATGTCACGCTCAAGCTCGACCGCGCGGTGCCGTTCGACCCCTACGCCGAGACCCGCGACACCGGCGGCCTGATCCTGATCGATCGCGAGAGCACGGACACGGCGGCTTTGGGGCTGGTTCAGGCGCCGACGCGGGCGGCCGCGGCCGCGCCGACGAGCGCCGCCGCCGCCGCGACGACCCCGACCGGCGGCTTCCTCAGCCGCCTGCGCGGGTTGTTCGGCGGCTGAGACGCGGCGGCCTCGGCCGTAGACGGGATAAGAGGACCGCGCGGTGATCCGCGCGATCCCTCGGTTGCCGGTACGGAGCCACGTCGTTCCCGCAAGCGGTAAGGACCGCGGAGTGCGGGCGGATCGGTATTTCCGAACGCCGGTCAGACCAGGCTGAACTGCAGCTCGCCCAGCCCTTCGAGGCTCGACACGATGACGTCGCCCGGCTTCAGCCATTGCCGCTCCGCCCGCGGGATCTTCTCGCCGAAGATCACCCCCTGCGGCGTGCCGGTGTAGAAGACGTCGCCCGGCTTGATGGTCATCACCTTCGAAGCGAAGCTGATCAGCTGGCGGCAGTTGAAGATCATGTCCGCGGTCGTCCAGTCCTGCCGCACCGCGCCGTTGACCTTGGTCACGAGGCGCAGGTTGTTCGGGTCGGGCACGCGGTCGGCGGTGACGAGGTAGGGCCCGAGCGGCGCGAACCCGTCCGAGGTCTTGCCGATCATGAACTGCGAGGTCAGCGTCTGCAGGTCGCGGGCGCTGAAGTCGTTGCCGGTGGCGTAGCCGGCGACGTAGTCGAGCGCGTCGGCCTCCGAGACGTCGCGGCATTCCCGGCCGAAGACGATCACCAGCTCGGTCTCGTAGTCGAACTCGCGCGCCGCCTGCGTCGGCAGCCGGATCGTGCCGCCGTGATGGTTGAGCGTGTTGTTGTACTTGTTGAACAGCGGCGGGTCCTTCGGCGGCGGCGTTCCCGTCTCCTCGGCGTGCTTGCGATAGTTGAATCCCATCATGATGATCTTTTCCGGCCGGGTGACCAGCGGCGCGTAGGCGATCCGGTCCTCGGGGATCGTCAGCCGCGGGTCGGGGGCCGCCTCGACCGCATCGATCAACGCGCGCAGCATCGGGCCCTTCCCGTTCTGCAGAAGGTCGTCCATGTCGGCCGGCACCGGCAGGCCGACCGCCTTCCCGGCGGCGGCGACGTCGAGCACGCCGTCCGGGGTCTTCAGGCCGAGGCCGTAGCCGCCGTCGCGGCGCAGGTTGATCAGGATCATGTCGCGCGGCATGCCGAAGGCGGTCGGCGCGGGCGGCCGCTTCTCCGCGGCCCGTGCCGCGACCGGGGCGGCCATGGCGGTGGCCGCGAGACCGGCCGTCGCCTTCAGGAAATCGCGTCGATCGCCCATCGTTCTCTCCTCCCGAGATCGTCGATGCCTGGGTGGCGGCCCTTCGACGGGCCATCCGCGTGCCCGACGCCGCGAAGCCGCGTCGAGACCGCCAGGATGCGCCGATCCCGGATCGATGTCAGGAGCCCGGGACCGGTCGAGGCGACAGGCTGGTCAGGATGTCGTCCGGCGATTCACGCGGCCGCGGCCGTCTCGGCGAGTCCCCAGGCCTGCGCCAGCAGGCTGTAGGAGCGCCGCCGGGCCTCCTGATCGGGAACGGCGCAGACCACCATGATCTCGTCGGCCTGCGTCGCCTCGGCGAGGCCCGAGAGCAGGGTGCGCACAGTCTCCGGCGTGCCGACATGCAACCGGTCTCGGCCGCGGGCGATGCGGGCGCGCTCGGCATCGCTGTAGGGATAGGCTTCGGCCTCGGTGAGCGTCGGGATCGGCGCGTACTCGCCGCGCTCGCGCCGGAGCGTCGCCAGCTGGGTGCTGAGCGCCAGGCGCTCGGCCTGTGCCTCGGTCTCGGCGCACACGGCCGCGACCGCGAGGATCGCATGGGGCCGGGTGCCCCACCGCGAGGGCTGGAAGCCGCGGCGATAGTCGAGCATCGGGCCACGCGCGTCGAATGAGGCGAAGTGCTGCGCGAAGGCGAAGCCGAGCCCGAGGCGTGCGGACAGATGCGCGCTGTAGTCGGACGACCCGAGCAGGAAGATCGGCGGCAGCGGCACGCCGGCCGGCATCACGGTCACGGTGTTGAACGGATGGCCCTCGGGGAAGCCGCCGGTCTCCCACAGCATCAGCTCCTGCAGCCGCTCGAGGAAGTCGTCGCCGCCGCGCGGCGCCTCGCGCCGGCGCAACGCCTGGGCGGTGATGCCGTCGGTGCCGGGCGCGCGCCCGAGGCCGAGGTCGATCCGCCCGGGAAACAGCGCCTCCAGCACCTTGAAGCGCTCGGCGACCATCAGCGGCGCGTGGTTCGGCAGCATGATCCCGCCCGAGCCGACCCGGATCGTCCGGGTCGCGGCCGCGATCTGGCCGACCATGATGTCGGGGGCCGGGCTCGCGACCGAGGGCAGGGCATGGTGCTCGGCGAGCCAGTATCGCCCGTAGCCGAGGCGGTCGACGTGGCGGGCGAGGTCGAGGGAGTCGCGCAGCGCCTGAGCCGGGCTGGAGCCGGAACCGACGAACGACAGGTCGAGGACGGAGAGCGTTGCCATCGCCAGGAGATGGTGTCGCCGGAAGCCGCCGTCGAGGCGGCGGCCGAGCACGAGCCCTGCACCCCGTGCGTGACGTTTGCCGGCGAACCCCGAGCCGGCGCCTTGCTCGTCCCAGGAGCCGCGACTACGGTCCCGCCGCCGTCACGGGACGGCGAAACCTGCATGAAAACCGGAGCACCCGACCATGGGCTTTCTCGCCGACGCCCTCTCGCGCGTAAAACCATCCGCGACGATCGCGATGACGCAGAAGGCGCGCGACCTGAAAGCCGGCGGCATGGACGTGATCAGCCTGTCGGTCGGCGAGCCCGACTTCGACACGCCCGAGCACATCAAGCAGGCCGCGATCGAGGCGATCGCCCGGGGCGAGACCAAGTATCCGCCGGTGTCGGGCATCGTGCCGCTGCGCGAAGCGATCGTGAAGAAGTTCAAGCGGGAGAACGGGCTCGACTACAAGGTCTCCCAGACCATCGTCGGCACCGGCGGCAAGCACGTGATCTACAACGCGCTGCTGGCGACGCTGAACCCCGGCGACGAGGTCGTGATCCCGCGCCCCTACTGGGTGTCCTACCCGGAGATGGTGGTGCTCTGCGGCGGCACGCCGGTCTTCGCCGAGACCGACATGGCGCACGACTTCAAGCTCCAGCCCGAGGAGCTGGAGCGGGTGCTGACGCCGAAGACCAAGTGGATCATCCTCAACTCGCCGTCGAATCCCTCGGGCGCCGCCTACAGCCATGCCGAGCTGAAGAAGATCACCGACGTGCTGATGAGGTACCCGCACGTCTGGGTGCTCACCGACGACATGTACGAGCACCTGACCTACGGTGACTTCGAATTCGTCACCCCGGCGCAGATCGAGCCCGGCCTCTACGAGCGCACGCTGACCATGAACGGCGTCTCGAAGGCCTACGCGATGACGGGCTGGCGCATCGGCTACGCCGCCGGCCCGGAAAAGCTGATCAAGGCGATGGACTTCGTCCAGGGCCAGCAGACCTCGGGCGCGTCCTCGATCTCGCAATGGGCGGCGGTGGCCGCGCTCGACGGCACGCAGGCGCACCTCGCGCAGTTCAAGGCGGCGTTCCAGGAGCGGCGCGACCTCGTGGTCTCGATGCTGAACCAGACCAAGGGCCTGCAATGCCCGACGCCGGAGGGCGCGTTCTATGTCTACCCGTCCTGCGCCGAGACGATCGGGCGCACGACCCCGTCGGGCAAGACCCTCGCCACCGACGAGGACTTCGTGACCGAGCTGCTGCAGGCGGAGGGCGTCGCCGCCGTGCACGGCTCGGCCTTCGGCCTCGGCCCGAACCTGCGCATCTCCTACGCCACCTCGACCAAGACGCTGGAGGAAGCGTGCAACCGCATCCAGCGCTTCTGCGGCTCGCTGCGCTAGCACGACGACGGCGGGCACCATCGGGTGCCCGCCACTTCGATACGGATCCGCCGCGGATCGTCCCTGTGGTTCGGGCCATGGCTTGAGGTGATTCGATGCCGACCATCGCCGTCATCGCCCCGGGCGCCATGGGAAGCGCGGTCGCCCGCCGCCTCACCGAGAACGGCGTCCGCGTCCTGACATCGCTGACCGGACGGAGCGCCGGGACCCGCGACCGCGCCCGGGCCGCCGGCATGAGCCACGCCGACGATGCGGAGATTGCCGCGGCCGACCTGATCCTGTCGATCGTGCCGCCGGCCGATGCGGCCGGCCTCGCGGTCCGCCTCGCCCCGAGCCTGGCGGCTCAGCCGAAAAAGCCGGTCTACGTCGATTGCAATGCGGTGTCGCCGGCGACGGTGCACGGCATCGCCGCGATCATCGCGGGCACGGGCGTGCCGTTCCTCGATGGTGCGATCCTCGGGCTCCCGCTTGAACCCGGCGCGAAGGGGCCGCGGGTCTACGTCGCCGGTGACGACCTTGCGCCGCTGATGGCCCTGCGCGCATGCGGCCTCGACATGCGGGCCTGCGCGGGTGGCGTCGGGGCGGCGTCCGGCCTGAAGATGGCCTATGCCGGCATCAACAAGGGCCTGAAGGCGGTGGCCGCGGCGGTGGTCCTCGGCGCAGAGCGCGCGGGCGCCGCCGACGCGCTGCGGGCGGAGCTGGCGGAGAGCGAGCCGGAGCTGCTCGCCCGCCTCGCCGGCGGGTTTCCCGACATGATGCCGAAGGCCTACCGCTGGGTCGCGGAAATGCACGAGATCGTCGACTTCCTGGCGCCGGACCCGGCCGGCGGCGCGATCTTCGCCGGGGCGGCCGAGACCTTCGCGCATCTCGCGACGCCCGAGGGCGAGGACGACGTCGCCACGCTCCTCGCCTTCGCCGAAGCGGCAGGCGGATCGTCGCGGACGCGCGGATCGTCCTGAGCATCGGTTGCCGGCTCTTTGCACTTCACCTACATCGGCGGTCCCCGCGGCCGATGCGCCTGAAGGTTTCGCGAGCCCGCTCGGGCCTGCATGGACGCGGGGTCGGCAGTGACGGGGCGGCCCGGACCAGTTCTCTGGACCGCTCCTGTGAATCCTGGTGGGCCGGGGTGCTGCAGGCGTGTCGGAGGCGCGGGGAACAGGAACCGCGGACCCGGCGCATGGCCCACACAAGTTTCGCCCCGTTCCGGGACGGCAGCCGGTGCCGACCTTCGGATTTCGTTCACGCTCATCGGCAACAGTGGCAATGGGCCGGGGAACCGGTCGCGTGTCACTGCGTATTGTCGGGCTTGACCATCATGCGGGGGTTCCTCACCAGCGGCGTCAAGGCGATCCTGGCGATCGCGGCGCTGTCCACCGCCGCCCATTGGGCGCTGCGGGTCCAGCGCGATCCGGCGCCGAGCACTCAGGTTCTGGCGAGCCTGCCCGATCCGGTGACCACCGGGTCGATCGAGCCGCGCAAGCCCGAGCGCGTCGCCGCCCAGCCGGCGCAGAAGGCGGCCGCGGACCTCGACCAGGATCACCTCTCGGCGCTGATCGCCAGCACCACCGGCCTGAAGCCGAAGGCGCAGAAGGCCGTCGTCGCCAAGCGCTGAGCGAGGAACGAGGCTTCCATTCGACGAAAAATGCCGCCCGCCGAGAGGGCAGGCGGCCTTCCATGATCTCGTCGCGCGATCAGGCGGCGAGGGAGCGGGGCTCGTGCCGCCCTTCGGCGATCTCCTCGATGATCTTCGTCGAGAACGCATCGAGATCGCCGGGATTCCGGCTGGTGACGATGCCGTGGTCGGTCACGACCTCGCGGTCGTGCCAACGGGCGCCGGCATTGATCACGTCGGTGCGGATCGAGGAGAACGAGGTCAGGTCACGGCCCTTCGCCGCGCCGACCTCGATCAGCAGCCACGGCGCGTGGCAGATCGCGGCGACAACCTTTCCCGAGGTCACGAAGGCCTTGATCACCTCCAACGCCTTCGGCTCGAGGCGGAGCTTGTCCGGGTTGATCTGGCCGCCGGGCAGGACGAGGGCATCGTAGGCAGACGGATCGACGGTCTCGAGGTCGAGGTCGACCGCGACGTTCTTGCCCCAATCGGTCTTGTCCCAGCCACGGATCGATTCCGGCTTCTCGCGCGATTTCGGCGACGCGACGTGGACCGTCGCGCCGGCCTGCCGCAGCTTGGCCTGCGGGACGGTGAGCTCGGTCTCCTCGAACCCGTCGGTGGCGAGGATCAGGACCTTGGCTTGCTTGATGTCGGGCATGGCGGTTCGCTCCGATGGATGACGTCGGCCGGCAAACCGGGACGTCTCCCCGCGGTTCCCCGACGATCCGGCAACCCAGGAATGCGCGGAACCCTCGCGCAGGCGATCCGTTGGCTAGCTTATTCCCAACTGCACGAGGCAGCGCATGGCCAATCCCGGCCTTCCGACCCCCGATCCGACCCCCGGGGACCTTCCGCCGCCCGTCCCGCCGGACGAGATGCCCGATATCGGGCCGACAGGGCCGCGCACGCCCTATCCGGTGAACGATCCCGGCATCGACGAGCCCGGCGGCCCCGGCTCGGAGCCGGACGTGTTTCCCGGCGCCCCGACCGATCCCGGCGTCAGGATGTAGGAACGGATCAATGGCCGCCGTGCGACGCCCGCACGTCGCGCGGGGCCGCGAGGATCTCGGACAGGCTCGTCGCCACGTGACGGGCCTCCTCGTCGGTCAGGCGCAGCTGGAACGGCGGCAGGGCGCCGGCCTGGAGCGCGACGACGGCCTGGCCCTGGTCGTCGGTGCCGATCTCGATCGCGGAGGAGGTCACGTCGAGCATCGCGATCTCCTCGTCGCCCATCTCCTCGGCCATGTCGGGCTCCTCGGGTTCGTCGATGGCGGTGAGCAGTTGCCCGACGGCGCGCACGAGGGCGCGGGCGGCGCGGGCATCCATCACCACGGCGGTCGCCTGATCGTCCTTCTGGAAGGAGAGCTGGATGTTGGCCCCTTCCAACGAAACCGAGATACCTGCCATGGATCGCCTAAAAGCCTGAGCGCGAACCCTTATATGCACTGGGGCCCGCGAGAATCCCAGCCGCCGGGCCTCCGCTTTTGCCCGGGCACGCCGAGAACCTGCATCCCTGCCTTGTTGCGGCCGCAGGGAGCCCTTAGATAGGGTTGTGGGGGCCCAAACCCTGGGACGGACGCCGGTTACGGGTTCCTTGCCCGACGCCCTGCCACCCATACCAGACTTAGAAGTCAGTCGATCCGTTCGCGCTTTCACGAGCGCGAGGGCTCGACCCATCGTCGATACGAGGTTCTCTACGTGAATACCGGTACCGTGAAGTGGTTCAACGAGACCAAGGGCTACGGCTTCATCCAGCCGGATGACGGCGGCAAGGACGTGTTCGTCCACATCTCCGCCGTCGAGCGCGCCGGCATGCGCAACCTGATCGAGGGTCAGAAGGTGTCTTACGAGATCCTGACCGACAAGCGCAGCGGCAAGGACGCCGCCGGCAACCTCCAGGCTGCCTGAGGCCATCGGTCTCCCATCCACGCGGCCGTGAACACGGTCGAAACCATCCGACGCTGCCATCCTCCGGGAGCGGCCGCGCCGGACGGTCAAGGTAAACGCAATCTTAATCGCAACACCACAGAAACAGAGTCGGGCCCGCCGCGTGGCGGAGCAAACCCGGTCACATCGGAAGACAATCAAACACACCATGTTGTTCGAATACACCCGACGCCGTAGCGTCCGGTCGCCCGTCACGGATTCGGCGACCTTCAAGGTGGGGTGCATCAAGCAGAGCGCGACGTCGGACGCCCCGACCCTCGACCTCTCCCACCTCATCGATCGATCCTACAATTATCATTCGCCCCGAGAGTTGCGCTGGCATCTCGCCGACCGCCTCGGGCTCGCGCCGGCCGCTCTGGCCCTTCGCGAAGCCGCCCACGCCTGACCGCGCCGAGCCGATCCTGCAGATGCGGGATCGGCTCTTCTTCGTTTCAGGGCGGCTCAAGCTCGCGAGATCGTCACGACCGGCCCCGGTCCCAGGCCGACACGACGACGTCGCGCAGGTCGTTCGGCAGCGCGACCAGCTCGCCATGCACCGGATCGGTCCGGTTGTAGACGGTCGCGACGCCGGACATGTCGCAGACGGAGCCGCCCGCCTCGCGCAGGATCAGGTCGGCCGCCGCGAGATCCCAGTCGCGGGCATCCGAGGAGACCAGCCCGACATCGACCGAGCCTTCGGCGACGCGGGCCACGCGCAGGGCCAGCGACGGAATCCGGTCGATGCGCTCGAAGGCGGCGTCCCCCAGATCGCGCGAGACGCCACGCCCAAGCCGGTCGATCATCGGCTTCGGGCCGGTGACGCGGGCCGTCGCTAGCGCGACGCCCTGCCGCGCGCCGATCGGCTCGCCGTTGCGCGTCGCGCCCCGCCCGTGGATCGCCTCGTAATCGTGCCCGAGCGCCGGCGCGTTCACGAAGCCGATCACGGGCTCGCCGGCCTTCAGCAGCGCCACCGCGATCGACCAGTCCCGATGCCCGGACAGGAAGGCGCGGGTCCCGTCGATCGGGTCGACGATCCAGACGAGGTCGTGACCGATCCGCACGGCGTCGTCGGCCGTCTCTTCGGACAGCCACGCCGCCGCCGGCACGATCTGGCTCAGGCGGATCTTCAGGAAGGTGTCGACGGCGACGTCGGCTTCCGTCACCGGCGAGCCGCCGGCCTTCGACCAGATCTTCGCCGAGGTCTGGCTGCCGGCGCGGAAGAAGGGCAGGGCGAGGGAGGCCGCCTCGCGAAGCGCCTCGCGCAGGTCCGGCATCAGGGCGTGCACGAAGTCCGCTGAGATCGTATCGGTCATGGCGGTCCGTGTCCGGCGACGGGGGAGGGGATCGGCATCGCGGCTCGCGCCGACCCGCGCGCCGATGCGACGTGCGGATGGTCCCGATCGCGACAGGGGGGCGGCGCGCCGGAGCGCGCGACCGCACCGTTGTAGGGTCTGCCCCGAAGCGCCACAAGGATCGCGAGGCCGCAGCGCGGAACCGGCGGTTTTCATCGATCGCGGCAAGGAACCGTTGAGCATTCCGAGCGCGAACGCGCTGTCCACGATCGCTTAACGCTCACTCTTAAGGCACCGTGGGGAGGTTAGACGCCAATCTGCTTGGCATAACGGACGACCCGAGCAGGTCGCCACTTGCAAATGGACGGCGGGCAGATGAACACGTTCGACACCATGGACCGGAACCCGACCGATCATCTTGCCGAGACCGATCGCCTCGATCGCGACGGCGCCGCGCCGGCGCGCTTCGCCTTCGACGCCTCGCCGCTGCCGGTGTTCGGCGCCGCCACTGCGACGTCCAAGGCCGCCGGCATCGCGCTCACCTTCGCGACCGACGAGGCGGAGAGCTGCGGCGAGGACCGGTTCGACCTCTGCCTCGTCGACGCCGCCGGCGCCGTCGTCGCCCGTCTCGGGCCGTTCTGCGAGGAGGAGGTCGTCGCGATCTGGCGGGACCTCGCCGCCCGCACCGGCTTGCCGCGGATGATCGTGCGCGAGGACGGCGTGCTCGCCACCGTGTCGGCGCAGGTCGGCCGGCTGATGCTCGGCAAGACCCGCATTCGGCGCCGGCACGGCTCGCTCGGCGACCGCCGCCCGCGCTTTCTCGTGCGCCGCAAGACCGGCCGCCTCCCGGTCCGCCCGCAGATCCACCGCGGCGAGAACGAGATCATCGCCCGCTCGTGAGCGCTCAGCCCGGCCAGCCCTGGTTGATCGTATCGGCGGCGAGCCCCACGAACAGGATCAGCCCGGCCCCGCGATTCGAGCGGAACAGGGCCAGCGCCTCCCGCCCGTCCCGCGCCTTGAGCCGCCAGACCTGCCGGCCGAGATGGCCCGCGAACGCGGCGACGCCCAGAAAACCGAGCAGTCCCGCCCCGGCCCCGTAGGCCGCCGCGCCGATCAGCAGCACGGCCGCCCCGTAGCAGGCCCCGACGGCGACCCGAAGCCGGCCGCCGAAGAACCGCGCCGACGAGCGGATGCCGGCGATCTCGTCGTCCTCGATGTCCTGCACCGCGTAGATCGTGTCGTAGCCGACCACCCAGGCGATCGTGCCGGCGTAGAGCAGCCAGGCCGGTGCGGCGAGCTGGTCGAGCAGGGCGGCCCAGCCCATCAGCGCCCCCCAGGAGAAGGCGAGGCCGAGCACCAGCTGCGGCATCGACATCACCCGCTTCATGAACGGGTAGATCGCCACGGGGATCAGCGAGCACAGCCCGACGCCGATGGCGAACGCATCGAACTGCATCAGGACGAGGAAGCCGACCAGCGCCTGGGCGGCGAGGAAGATGGCGGCGGCGCGCGTGCCGACCTGCCCCGAGGGCAGGGGCCGCGAGCGCGTGCGCTCGACCTGCGCGTCGAGGTCGCGATCGGCGATGTCGTTGTAGGTCGAGCCGGCCCCGCGCATCGCCACCGCGCCGACGAGGAACAGCAGCAGGTGGCGCGGATCGGGCCAGGGCAGGCCGGCGCGGGTGGCGGCCAGCGCCGTCGACCACCAGCACGGCAGCAGCAGAAGCCACCAGCCGATCGGCCGGTCGATGCGGGCGAGGCGCAGGTACGGCCGGGCGGCCCGCGGGGCGAGCCGGTCGACCCAATGGCCGGTCACCGCGTCGGCAACGCGGGATTCCACCGCCTTCGCGGCATTCACGACCGGGGCCCGGACGGGATGAGGAACGGGTGGGAGGCGGGTCGCATCCGCCTCAGAGCGCGCCCTGCGGCATCTTGAACTGGCCGGTCAGGCCGGGGCCACCGAGGAGGCCGCCGCCGCCGCCGTTCTGGGCCTGAGCGCGGGCCTGAGCCTCCATCTTGGTCGCCTGGGCCGCGATGCCGCAGATCTTGGTGCGGATGCCCACCACCTTCGAGTGGTCCGCCTTGAAGCCTTCTGCGAACGAGTCGGGGATCGAGCACCACTCCTTGTTGGCGGCGATCCACTTCATGCCCTCGACGCCGTTGGACTGCAGCTTGCCGAACAGCGCGCAGGCCTCCTGCGGGGTCATCTTCTTCTTTCCGTTCGACGCCACGTTCGCCTTGGCGACGAGATCCTTGCGGGTCTGCAGCGTCGTCTGGATCGCGCCGCACTCGGCGGACTGAGCGAAGGCGGCCGTGCTGGCCAGGAAGCTGCCCGCGACGAGGGCGGCGGCCAGTCCGTAGGTCTTGTAGCGCATGGTCTCGTCTCCCTGGAGATCCGCCCCGGTCGCAGGCGATGCGCCGTCGGCATGGCGCGCAGCGTCGACGGATGTCGTCTTCGAGCCGGAGGTCGGCCGCGCTGCGGTACGGCCGGTCCGGAATGTCCGGGCTCCGCTTCGCCATAGGAATGTGGCGTCAATCGAGCCGCAAACGGGCCGGCTCCGACATGGCGGGGTAACGTTTCGAAAACCAGCGCCCGTGATGTTTCGGCAACATCGGCGCCGCCTCGCTCCGGCGTTGACAGCGGCGATCCCGCACGCGACGGAGCCCGGATGGCGGCCTACGACTTCACCGCGCCCCGTCTCCACGTGGCGCACGACCTCTTCGCCAGCGCGAACCTTCCCCTGGACCGGGCGCAGGCGAACTACCTGCTCAACGTCCTGCGCCGGCAGCCGGACGACCCGGTGCTGCTGTTCAACGGGCGGGACGGCGAGTGGCGGGCGAGCCTGGTGCCGTCGGGGCGCAAGAGCGCGCATCTGACCGTCGTCGACCGAGTACGGCCCCAGACCGCACCGCCCGACCTGCACTACCTGTTCGCGCCCTTGAAGAGCGCGCGGCTCGACTACCTCGCCCAGAAGGCGGTCGAGATGGGGGCGGGCACGATCCGGCCGGTCCTGACGCGCTACACGCAAGGCGACCGCCTCAACACCGAGCGCCTGCACGCCAACATGATCGAGGCGGCCGAGCAGTGCGGCATCCTCGCCGTGCCGGCCTTGATGGAAGCCGCGCGCCTGCCCGCGGCGCTCGCCGACCTCGCGCCGGAGCGGCTGCTGGTGTTCTGCGACGAGGACGCCGCGATCGCCGACCCCGTCGCCGCCCTGCGCCGGGCCGCGGATCCGGCGGGCCCCGTTCCGCTCGCGGTGCTGATCGGCCCGGAGGGCGGGTTCGCGCCGGAGGAGCGCGCGGCGATCCTGGCGCGGCCCAACTCCGTGGCGCTCTCCCTCGGGCCCCGCATCCTCCGGGCCGACACCGCCGCGGTCGCGGCGCTCGCCCTGGTCCAGGCCGTACTCGGCGACGCGCGATGATAGACCGGTCGGCGTGCGCCCGCGCACATCGACCGCGCGCGGCGCCTCCGACGCCCGACGATTGCCGGTCGAAGCGGGGCAGGGGCGCTCAAGGTCGCGTTGTCGGGTCCGGCGCCCTGGATTATGGACGACCCATCCCGGCGACGGGGCACGACCGCATCGCTCTTTTCCAGACGGCCGGCGCGCTTCCCGAGTTCAGCCCATGATTTCACGGCGAGGCAGCGCATGGCGCGCGATACGTCCGACACGACACCGCTCACCACGCGTGTCGAACTGATCGACTGGTTCGCGGCCGGCGAGAAGCCGCGCGAGAGCTTCGCGATCGGCACCGAGCACGAGAAGATTCCCTTCTACGTCGAGACGCGTGAACCGGTGCCGTATGAAGGCGAGCGTGGCATCCGCGCCCTGCTCGAAGGCGTCGGCCGCGAGACCGGCTGGGAGCCGATCCTCGATGCCGGCCACGTCATCGGCCTGTCGGCTGCGGAAGGCGGCGCGATCTCGATCGAGCCCGGCGGGCAGTTCGAACTCTCGGGCGCGCCGGTCGCCGACGTGCACGCCACCGCCCGCGAGCTCGACGAGCACTTGGCCGCGACGAAGCGCGTGGCGGACGGCCTCGGCATCGGCTTCCTCGACCTCGCGATGAGCCCGAAATGGTCGCGGGCCGAGACGCCGGTGATGCCCAAGAGCCGCTACAAGATCATGGCCGGCTACATGCCGAAGGTCGGATCGCTCGGCCTCGACATGATGCTGCGCACCGCCACCGTGCAGGTCAACGTCGACTTCGCGTCGGAAAGCGACATGACGCGGAAGCTCCGCGCCTCGCTCGCGCTGCAGCCGGTCGCGACCGCCCTGTTCGCCAACTCGCCCTTCACCGACGGGCGGCCGAACGGCTTCCTGTCGCGACGCTCCGAGATCTGGCGCGACACCGACGCCGACCGCACCGGGATGCTCGGCTTCGCCTTCGACGCAGGCTTCGGCTACGAGGGCTACGTCGACTGGCTGCTCGACATGCCGATGTACTTCGTCAAGCGCGGCGACACCTACCACGACGTCTCGGGCGCCTCGTTCCGCGACCTGATGGCCGGCAAGCTCGCCCAGTTGCCGGGCGAGTACGCCACGGTCTCCGACTGGGCCAACCACGCCTCCACCGCCTTTCCCGAAGTCCGGCTCAAGCGCTTCCTCGAGATGCGCGGCGCCGACGTCGGCGATGCCGGCATGATCGCGGCGCAGGCCGCGTTCTGGGTCGGCCTGCTCTACGACGAGGCGTCGCTCGATGCCGCCCTCGACCTCGTCTCGGGCTGGAGCGCGACCGACCGGGAGGCCCTGCGCGCCACCGTCCCGCGCCTGGGCCTCGCGACGCCGGTCGCGCGGCGCAGCCTGGGCGCGGTCGCGGCCGAGGCGCTCGCCATCGCGCGGGCCGGCCTCAAGGCGCGCGCCCGCCGCGACGGCTCCGGACGGGACGAGACGATCTACCTGCAGCCGCTGGAGGCGATCGTGGCGGCCGGGCGCTCGCATGCCGAGGACCGCCTCGCCGACTACGAGGGACCGTGGAAGCGCTCGGTCGACCCCGCCTTCACCCATTGCCGGTTCCCGTAATCGGGCGGGCGACCCGCACCGCTTCCTCGTCACGCGCTAGGGTCACGGCCGGCCGCTTCGCCCGGCTGACAAGCCGCATCGATCCGGTCTATCGACCCCGGCGACGGCGGCCCCGTCGTCGGGGTTCTCGCATGCCGGACGCACCACCGATCGACCTCGATCTCGCCGGCCTCAAGTGCCCGCTTCCGGTGCTGCGGACGCGCAAGGCGCTGCGCCGCCTGCCGCCGGGCACGCTGCTGCGGGTGACCTGCACCGATCCGCTGGCCTGCCTCGACATCCCGAACCTCGTGCGCGAGGAGGGCGACACCGTCGAAGCCTGGGACCGGATCGGCACGGCGACCCGGTTCTCGATCCGCCGCGGCCCCGGCACCTGCCCCGGAGACTCCGCGAAGCCGCCTCATTCCTGAACGATCGCCTGCCTAGAACGGCCTCGACGCGACTCGGGCAGGAAGATCCACAGGCATGGTACCCATCATCCGCGGGACACGCCTCGTTCATGACGGCTGGGCCCGGTTCCTCGTCGCCGAGGTGACGATGCCGGACGGCACCCGCATCACCCGCGAGATCGAGGATCACGGTCGCGCGGTGGCGGTGCTGCCCTACGATCCGACGCGCCGCGTCGCGCTCCTGGTCTCGCAGTTCCGCGCCCCGGTGTTCTTCGCCGAGGGCCCGCTGGACATGCTCGAGACCCCGGCGGGCATCCTCGACGAGGGCGACCCGGAGGACGGCGCCCGCCGCGAAGCCTACGAGGAGACCGGCGTCGACCTGAACGTGCTCGAGCGGGTGGTAAGCGCCTGGACCGCGCCGGGCATCTCGACCGAGCGGATGGACCTGTTCCTCGCCCCCTTCGGCGCGGCCGACCGGTCGGGACCGGGCGGCGGGCTCGCCGAGGAGAACGAAGCGATCACCGTCCACGAGGTGGCGCTCGACGACCTCGCCCGCCGCAGCGACGCCGGCGAGATCGCGGACATGAAGACGCTGACCCTGGTCTTCGCGCTGCGCCTGCGGCACCCGCACCTGTTCGCGTCCGCCTGAACCCGCGGAGCCGCGAAGCGGCGCGTCAGGCCGCGTCCCGGTTCCCGATCTCGCCGCGCAGGAGCGCGAGGAAGCGCCACGACCGTACGAAGTAGCGCCGGAACAGCCGTCGCGGCGCGAAGGCGAACCGGAACGCCCATTCGAGCCCGGCACGCTGCAGCATCACTGGCGCCCGCGGCACCAGCCCGGCGGCGACGTTGACCGCCTCGCCCACCGCCAGCACGAGCGGCGTGCCGAGGGCTGCACCCTGGCGCGTCACCCAGACCTCCGAGCGCGGCGCGCCGACGCCCATGACCAGCAGGGTGGTGCCGTGCTCGCGGATGCGGGCCGACAGCGCGCGGCCGTACTCCGCGTCGTCGTCGAAGCCGAAGGGCGGCACGCAGGTCGCGATGGCATCCGCGTCATAGCCGGACCGCTCGAGCCGGTCGCGGATCGCCTCGGCGACCGCCTCCCGCGAGCAGACGAGGAATACGCGCCGGCCTTCGACCGGCCGGGCGAACAGCGCGTGCGCGAGGAGGTCGTGCCCGGTGACGCGGGCCGCCGGCTGGCCGCGCAGCCGCGCGAGCCAGACCAGCGGCGTGCCGTCCAGCGTCCGCGCGACGGCGCCGGCATAGGCCTGCCGGAAGGCGGCGTTCTCCGAGAGCAGGACGATGTGGTCGATGTTGGCGGTGACGACGAGGCGCGGCCCGGCCGACGGCTGCATCGCCGAGGCGGCGAGGATCCCGGCTGCGGGCCCGGCGGCGAAGTCGTGGCCGAACATCCGCACGCGCCAGGCGCTGCCGGCCTCGCTGCGGCGATCCATGGGGGTTTCCGGCGTGGCGCCGGCCGCATGGCCGGGTTCGATACGAGGGCTCGTCCCGCGGACGGCCCGGGGCCGCGGCATCGCGGGGTGAATGGCGAATCCGGCGACCTTCACCGCGCCGTCCTCCTCGACCTGCGCCTGTCCCGCCTCAAGCATCGGCAGCTCGGAAGCTCCGGGGCGGCACGGTCGCGGCACGGCGCTCGTTGCGGTCGTTGCGACGGTCGCGGGCGGCGCCGAGCGACAGCGCGATGGCCACGCCCAGCATCATCCCGACGAGCAGGGCCAGCGGCAGGACCACCTTGGGCGAGGGCGGCCAGGTCCGGGTGCGGGCGGGGACCGCCGGCGAGATGATGCGGACGTTGATGCTGTTCAGGCGCTCCTGCTCGCTCGCCTCGCGCGAACGGCGGAGATAGGTCTCGTACACGCCGCGGCGGGATTCGAGCGTCCGCTCCAGCTCGCGCAGGCCGACATTGGCGCGATCGCTGGTGACGGTCTCCGCCTTGGCCCGGTCGAGGCTCTTGCGGATCGCCGTTTCGCTCGCCGCCGCGCGATCGTAGTCCTTCTGCGTCGTCTCGATGATCCGCTCCTTCTCGCGCTGGATCAGGCGCTGGAGGTCGCGCTGCTGGGCGTACTGTTCGGCCATCGCCGGGTGGCGCTCGCCGAGGCGGGTCGCGAGCTCGGCGGTGTTGCGCGAGAGCGTCGCGTATTGCTGGCGGAGCGCCTGCATCTCGAGCGATTGCAGCATCTCCGGCAGCGCCGTGCTGGCGTCGCCGGCCTTCATCTTGCGCGCCTGCTCGAGGCGCGAGCGCGATTCCGCGGTCTTGATCTGGGCCGTGACGAGCTGCTGGTTGAGGTCGCCGAGCTGCTGGTCGGTCAGCAGGCGACCGCTCGACGCGACGAGGTTGTTGTCCTCGCGGTACTTCAGGAGCTTGCCCTCGGCGAGCTCGACGTCGCGGCGCAGACTCGACAGGCGGCCGTTGAGGGCGTCCGAGGCGCGGCGAGCGGCCTCGGTGCGGGCGCTGGCCTCCTCGGCGAAGTAGGCGTCGCCGATGGCGTTGGCGATCTTTGCCGCCTTCTCCGGATCGCGCGACTGCACCAGCACGTCGATCACGAAGGTGCGCTCGGCCCGGCGCACGGTCAGCTTGGTCTGCAGGGTGTCGACGGCGACGTTGACCGGGTCGCGGCTGCCGGGCGGCGGCAGCATGCCGAGCGCCGTGCGCAGCCAGACGATCGTCGGGTTGTCGGACTCGGGCTTGGCGAACTCGTCGTCGCGATCGAGGTCGAGCTTCTCGACCGTGCGCCGCAGGACGTTGTCCGACTGGATCACCTTGGTCTGGCTCTCGGCGAGCGACACGCCGCTGTCGGCCTGAGGCGTGCGGGCGCTGACGTCGTTGTCGACGACGCGGAGATCGGAGGGATCGACCAGGATCTGGATGCTGGAGGTGTAGACCGGGGTCAGCAGCCCGAGCAGCGCGACGGCGGCGGCGACCATGAACAGGCCGCCCAGCACGATGAAGCTCGCTCCGCGCCACAGGCGGCGGAGGATCGTGCCCGGGTCGGCCCGATCGGAGAAGCGCGGCGGCAGCGTCACCTCCACGGGCTCGCCGCGGACGGGGGTCGAGAAATCGAACATCGGTCTCTGTCCCTCACCTGCCCGACGGTTACCAGGAACGATCCCGTTTCGGAGCGTTCCCGTGCCACCTTGAACCGGAAGCGCCCGGCGATGGCGGTGTTCGATGACGTCTCCGCAATCTGCGGACCGCAGGTTGCGCTCTCTGGTTGCCGCAAAATCTTTCCCAATGCCTTGGAAACGGGGGCGAACAGCGTCTCTTCAAGACGAGACAGCGTGGCATGCTTAACGATCCGCCGGCGCGACGTTCAATACGTAGTCCGCCTCACCGCTTGGGGATAACCGGATCGGGCGGGACCCCATCGGGCGCGACGAGGTTGTCTGGCCCGTAGGCCGACACGCCCTCGGCGAGGTAGCCGCGGAACGCCTCCGCGTCGCGCGCGGCCAAGCGATTCCATCGTGCGACGTTTGCCCGCGCGTCGGCCGCGGCTTCCGCCAAGCGGCCGGACCGGACGGCCTGGATCAGCGCCGAGGCGGCGCCCTCGGGATCGCCCGGGCGGAGGAACAGGCCGGATTCGCCGAGCACCTCGCGGAACACCGCGTCGTCGGGGGCGACCACCGGCAGGCCGCCATGCTGGATCTCGAGCAGGGGCAGGCCGAGGCCTTCGGCCTTCGAAGTCGAGAGCAGAAGGTGGGCGCTGGCGGCGAGGGCGCGCAGCGCATCGTCGCCGACATAGCCGTGCCAGGTGAGGAACGGCGGCGGATCGTCGAGGAAGGCGTGCCGGCCCCAGCCGAGGCGGCCGACGATGTGCAGCTCGGCCGGCACGCCGGCGCGGTTCAGAGCCGCCGCGAGCGCGATCGCCGCCGGGTAATCCTTGCGCGGCTCGATCGTGCCGATCGCCAGCATGCGCAGCGGCGCCTCGGGCCGGTAGGCGGCGGGGCCGGGGAGCCCGTCGAGGCCGAACACGTCGCGCACCGCCGGCCGCAGCAGGGCGACGAGGGCGTCGTCGGCGCAGTGGCGGCGCAAATCCGCGCCGGTCTTGCGCGAGATCACCAGGAAGCGCCGACCCCAGCGCATCGCGTAGCGGAACGCCGGCGCCATGTAGAGCCGGCTCTTCCAGGCGAGATCCTCCGGCCGGTCGAGGAGGAAGGTGTCGTAGATGCAGAGGATGCAGCGCTCCGCGAACGGCGCCATCAGCGGGCCGGGGGGAAAGCCGGCCATCACGAACTGCGCCTCGGGCTCCCGCGCCGCGCGAAGCGGCAGGCCGAGCTGCTGCGCGAGGATCATCCCCGGGATGCTGCGGCTGCGCAGGGGCCGGACCGCGCCGCCGAGCATCGCCGGCGTGAACTGGTCGAGCGCCACCCGCTCGATGCCGGTGACGTGGCCGCGGACATGGGTCTGGTCGAGGTAGATCGGGCCGCGCATCACCGGGCTCCGCCGAGCGATCGAAGCCGGACGGCCCAGTACAGGCCGCGCCGCGCCCAGGGCGGCAGGCGGCGCCCGAGCAGGCGCTGCTTGGCGCGGCGCAGCCCGCGGACGAGCGGGTTGGACGGCGCGGCGACGAGGCCGGTCGCGGCCGCAGCCGGGATCGCAGCGAACGGGAAATGGCCGAGCAGCGCCGGCGCGAAGCGCAGGCGGCCCCCGTCCGGCGGCAGCAGGCCGCGCTCGCGAAACACCCGGTCGAGCGAGATCGCGCAGGAAGCCGGGCTGAACCGGCTTTCCAAGGCGATCCGCGCGAAGGCGCCGAGCCGGGCGAGCGCCGGCCGATCGGCGACGAGCTCGACGAGGGCATCGCCCAGCGCGCCGGGCTCGACCGGGACGAGCCGCCCGGAGACGCCGTCGATCACCGAGCTGGTCAGGCCGGCGGTGCGATAGGCCAGCGTCGGCGTTCCGCACAGGCCGGCCTCGATCGGCGTCTGCCCCAGCGTCTCGAGCCGGCTCGCCGTGACGTGCAGGTCGCAGGCGCCGTACCAGGCGGCCAGGTGCGCCTCGTCGGCGATCAGCCCGGGTGCGAACAGGTTCGGCAGGGCGAGGCGCGCGGGATGGTCGAGCCGGCCGATCGCGACGAAGCCGACGCCGGGACCGGCGACGCGGCGCAGAGCGTCCGCGAGATCGCCGACGTTCTTGTCCGGTCCGTCGAGCACCACCGCCGAGACCAGGATCAGCAGGTCGTCGGCGGGAAGCCCGAGTCTGCGGCGCAGGGCCGATCGATCGCGGAGCCGGAAGACGCTCGTCGGAAAGGCCAGCGCCAGGGGCGCGAGCACGGTGCCCGGCGGCGCGAGCGCCCGGGCGCGCGAGGCCGTCCAGGCCGAGTTGGCGAGCAGGATCGGACCGTCCCGCCGGGCGAGCACCGCACGCTTGCCGGCCTGCGCGCCGGCGATGCGATGCCGGCCGAGCTGCGGATACTCGTCCGGCGTCGGGCAGGCGGCGTCGCAGCCGACGGTCTCGATCCGGGCACAGCCGCGGGGGTGGGCGCAGCGGCCGGTCAGCGGGAACAGGTCGTGCAGGACGAGCGCGACGGGCCGCTCGGCAGCGAGGCGCCCGGCGATGGCGAGGCTCCGGGTGGCGCCGTGCAGGTTTCCGGCGAGCACGAGGTCGTGGTCGCCGGCACGGATCGCGGCTTCGGCGACGGGAAACGCATCGGTCCATTCCGCCGCGGCGGGCGGCGATTCGTCCGCGAGCACGAACTCCGCGACGCGGTGCCCGGCGAGCCGCAGCGCCTCGCCGATGCGCCGATGCGCGATCCCGGCACCGCCGGCATGCCCCGTGCCGGTGAGCGAGGCGATCGAGAGGGAAGCGGCACCACTCTTCCCTTCCCCCTTGGCGGGGGAGGGTACCATGCGGAGCAGGGGGGGAGAGGGGCGCGACGGTGTCGGATACGGCGCTCCCCTCTCCCGACCCTCGCTGACCCGAGGCCCACCCTCCTCCGCGAAGGGGGGAGTGGAAGACGCGGATTGATTTGAATCCGTTGCGTGAATCGTCCGCTCGCGCTGCAGCAGGACGGGCCGGCCGATGCGGGTGACGCCGGCCTCCGTCCGCACGGCTGCCGACCAAGCGCGTGCGGTCCACTCGGCGTCGACCGGATCGAAGCTGCCCAGCATGCCGAGCGCGGCACGCCGCCACAGAACTTCGCCGCCGGTGAAGACGGCGTCCGGCGCGGCGTCATCCCCCGCCGACGAGGGCAGGTCGAGGCCGGTCACCGCGTCGTCGAACAGCACCCGAAGCCCCGCCACCGCATCCGCCCCCGAGAGGACCGCGTCGAGAACGAGGGCGGCGAGCGCGCCGGGCGCCAGGAGATCGCCCGCCCGCAGGACCAGGACGAAATCGACCCCGTCGTCGGCGAGGATCGCGGCGGGCGACGGCGATCCCGGCGGCACGACGTCGTGCCGGCATTCCGGGTAGTCCTGCCGGGCGACCGAGGCGATGCTGTCCGCCAGACGCGGCGCATCGCCGGAGGCGACGGTGAGCACGCGCAGCCGCGGCCACGGGCGTCCGTCCGGCAAGGCGTCCGGGCGCGCGAGCGCGATGGCGGATCGGCCATAGGGCCAATCCGCGACGCCGTGGGCGGTTTCGAGATCCGGGTCGTAGGGAACGTCGGTCACGACGGGGGCGGGCGGCTCTGCGCGACGCATCGCGGGGCCGCGATGATGCCGGAGGATTGGTTTCGATCGCCTTCCGGCCCTGGGATCAGCCGGCGACGCTAATTCCCGCCGCGCCCGCCTCCGCCCGCCCGACGATCGCCGCCGCCGGATGCCCGGCGGCGCGGATGCGGGCGAGGATCGCGTCTGCGCGCTCGGGGGCGCAGGCGACGAGCAGGCCGCCCGAGGTCTGCGGATCGGTAAGCAGGTGCCGCGCCCATTCGGGAAAGCCGTCCTCCAGCGCGACCTCGCCGCCGAACGCGGTCCAGTTGCGGTGGGACGCGCCGGTGACGAAGCCGTCCCGGGCGAGCGTTTCGGCCGAGGGCAGCAGCGGCACGGACGGCCAGTCGATCACGAGGCGGCAGCCGGCGCCGCGCGCGAACTCGAGGCCGTGCCCGAGCAGGCCGAAGCCGGTGACGTCGGTGATGGCGTGCACGTCCGGGTCGGCGGCCAGCTCGGTGCCGACCTTGTTCAGCAGCGTCGTCGTCGCGACGAACGCGGCGTAGCCGCCCTCCGGCAGGGCGTCGCGCTTGATCGCGGCGGAATAAACGCCGACGCCGAGGGGTTTGGTCAGGATCAGCGCGTCGCCGACCCGCGCGTCGGCGTTGCGGCGCACGTCCTCGCGGCGGCAGGTGCCGATCACCGCCAGGCCGTAGATCGGCTCCGGCGTGTCGATCGAGTGCCCGCCGGCGATCGGGATGCCGGCCTCGGCGCAGGTCGCCGCGCCGCCCTTCAGGATCTCGGCGACGATCTCGGGCGCGATCTTGCCGACCGGCATCCCGAGGATGGCCAGCGCCATGATCGGGCGGCCGCCCATGGCGTAGACGTCGGAGATCGCGTTGGTGGCGGCGATCCGGCCGAAATCGCGTGGGTCGTCGACCATCGGCGTGAAGAAGTCGGTGGTGGCGATGACGCAGGTGCCGTCGTCGAGCGCCCAGACCGCGGCGTCGTCGGCGGTCTCGTTGCCGACGAGCAGGCGCTCGAACGGGCCGGCGATCGGCTGGTCGGCGAGCAGCGACCGCAGGATCGCCGGGTCGAGCTTGCAGCCGCAGCCGCCGCCGTGGGCGAGGCTGGTGAGGCGGACGGGGGTCGCATCCATGAGGGCACCGCGCGTTCGAACGGACAGGGGTCGCTGATCGGTGCCGATACCATGGATCGCGGGTTTGGCGCGCCTCGGCCCGCGCGCCGCACGCCGGGAAGGATGGGACAATCGCGGGCGGGCGCCCATATTCCGGTCGTTCAACCCGGAGACGGCCCGATGCCCGATACACCTGCCCGCAGCTTCGTCCCCCTGTCGATCGCGGTGCTGACCGTCTCGGACACGCGCCGGCCGGAGGACGACCGCTCCGGCGACACCCTGGTGCAGCGGCTGACCGAGGCCGGCCACAGGCTCGCGGCGCGCGCGATCGTGCCGGACGAGGCGACGGCGATCCGCGGGACGGTCGAGAGCTGGACGCGTGATCCCGGAATCGACGTGGTGATCACCACCGGCGGCACCGGCTTCACCGGCCGCGACGTCACGCCCGAGGCGTTGGAGCCGCTGTTCGAGAAGCGGATGGACGGCTTCTCGGCCGTGTTCCACCGCATCTCCTACGACAAGATCGGCACCTCGACGCTGCAGTCGCGGGCGACGGCCGGGGTCGCCAACGCCACCTACGTCTTCGTGCTGCCGGGCTCGCCGGGCGCCTGCCGCGACGCCTGGGACGGGATCCTGGTCAGCCAGCTCGACTACCGGCACCGCCCCTGCAACTTCGTCGAGATCATGCCGCGCCTGGACGAGCACCTGCGGCGGGGCGCCTCGCTCACGGCCTGAGGATCACATCCGGTCGATCCGCGCGATCAGGCGCCGCGGCACCAGCCGCGGGGCGAAGGTTCCGATCTCGGTGAGGCGATCGCGGCGGACGAGGTCGCCGGGCCGCGCCGCACCCGCGCCGAGCAGCGCCTCGGCCCGAATGGCCAGCCGCGTCGCCAGCCCGGCATGCGGGCGGGACAATCGCCCCAGGGCGTCGGCCGGCGCTGTGCCGACGAAGCGGTCGAGGGTGCGGATCCAGCCGTCGCCGGGCACGTCGCCCGCCTCCAGGCACAGCACCCAGTCGCGGCGCGCGACCGCCGCGCCGGCGAACCACCGGTCCGATCCGCGCGGCGGCACCACCAGGGTCGCGCCGGTCGCGTCGGCGATCGTGTCGACCGCCTCGCCCATCGCGGCGGCGACGATCACGGCGTCGCCCACGAGCCCGGCGGCCACGCCTCCGACGAGGGCGCCCAGGGTGTCGGCCAGACGGTCGATCGCATCGGCGTCGCCGGGGTCGGCGACATGAACCAGGGCGGAGATCATGGCCGCGCATACCGTATTTTCGCCGGGCGCGGGCAGGCCGGCTCGACGCGGCGGCCCAGCGTTGCACCACAGCCACAAAGCCCGAGAAACTGCCTAAAATCGAGGCGTATCCGGTCGACCTTGTTCCTGTTATGTTCCATGTGAAACACGCTTCTCCGGGGTGCTGCCAGTCCGATGTCCACACCCCGTCCTCCGCTCGGCGCCGAATCCACGCCGCGACGCCGGCTCGCCGCGACGTCGGAAACGCTGCGCGGCCGGGGCGCCACCGCCAACCCGGGCGGGCGCTTCGAGGCGATCCGCCGCGAGGCCGCCGACGACGGCTGGCCGGCGGACGAGCCCGCACCGGCCAGACGCACAGAGGTGACGCTGGAGCGAGCGAGCGGGATCATCTCCCGCAACACCTCGCCCGACATCTCGTTCGACCGCTCGATCAACCCCTATCGCGGCTGCGAGCACGGCTGCGTCTACTGCTTCGCCCGGCCGAACCACGCCTATGCCGGCCTGTCGCCCGGGCTCGACTTCGAGACGAAGCTCTTTGCCAAGCCGGACGCCGCGCGCCTGCTCGAGCGGGAGCTGTCGGCGCCGGGCTACGCGCCGCGGACCATCGCTCTCGGAACGGCGACCGACCCGTATCAGCCGATCGAGCGCGAGCACCGCATCACCCGGGAGATCCTCGAGGTGCTGGCCCGCCTGCGCCATCCCGTCGGCATCGTGACGAAGTCGAACCTCGTCACCCGCGACATCGACATCCTGGCCGGGATGGCGGAGCGGAACCTCGTGAAGGTGGCGATGTCGGTGACGACCCTCGATCCGGTGCTCGCCCGGAAGATGGAGCCGCGCGCGCCGCATCCGCGCAAGCGCCTGGAGGCGATCCGGGCGCTTAGCCGAGCCGGCGTGCCGGTGATGGTGATCGTCGCGCCGATCATCCCCTCGCTCAACGACCACGAGATCGAGGCGATCCTGACGGAGGCCCGCGCCTGCGGCGCGCAGGAGGCGAACCACGTGCTGCTGCGCCTGCCGCACGAGCTGAAGGACCTCGTCGCCGACTGGTTCGCCGAGCACTATCCCGGGCGGCAGCGCCACGTGTTCTCCCTGGTCGAGCAGGCCCGCGGCGGCCGCGAATACGACGCCACGTTCGGCAAGCGGATGACCGGGGAGGGCGCCTACGCCGACCTGATCGCGACGCGGATGCGGCTGGCCAAGGCGCGTCTCGGCTATGGGCAGACCCGCATCACCCTCGACGCCTCGGCCTTCGCCAAGCCCGGCGAGCAGTTCTCGCTGCTGTGACGGGGGCGAAGGCGGCGATCGAGCAATGCTCCGCGGCGGCAGGACGGTGTGATTTTTTGCGTCGACGGACGATCTCAGACACCTTGCGAACGAACGCGGCGCGTTCTCCCTCCCCCCTCTGCGGGGGAGGGTGGCCCGCGCAGCGGGTCGGG